>JBJMLT010000205.1:0-3977 GCA_045805165.1 Flavisolibacter sp. | reverse complement strand
GAAGGGTTCCGCACAACCTGGCTTAGTACAATTGAATAATACATTTGCTGCGCTTCACGATAATCTTCAGGACAATGATATGCCTCCTACCTCACAAATAATTAATGCAGTAAATCAAGCCCTCCTCGATTTCCAAAAGCTTCAATCAAACTTTAAGTCTACGATCATGCCAATAAGATAATCAGCAATCAGCTATCGGCTATCAGCTTTCAGCAATCGGTAACCTGCAATCGGGTTATCTTTTCCGCCTGATTCATCTAATCCTATTAATCCCGGTTCTCTATATTTCTCACAAATGCCGCTCTTTTTGTTGAAGGATAAGGAGCATCACCTTTAATTCCATGCCATAGCACCATATTTAATTGATCATCAGGTACGGCATCTTCTTTTGCGAGGTTAAATGTCTCGGACAATCTTTGCCATTCATTGAGTACAACATTTTTATTGTCAAGATCAATACGTGCCGGAGTGGAAATGAATGGTTTTACATTAGCTGTCATAGTAAATGAATTCCACATAGGAGTTGCTGCCGCATCATACTGGCTCATGGGTGGTAAACCAAGTATTAATTCAATTGTCCTTAAAAGTGAAGTTGTAGAATACATGGTATGATCAACATAACCTCTTTTTATATATCCACCGGCAACATAAGCGGTAGTTCTATGTGCATCCACGTGATCCGGACCATTCTGCGCATCATCTTCAACAATAAATACAACACTTTCTTTCCAGATTTTTGAATGGCTTAAATAATCTACGAACATTCCTACCGCCCAGTCATTATCGGCAACATGGGCAAACGGGGTTGGCTTTCCATTTCTTAATCCTTCCGTATGGTCATTTCCAAATCGCATGGTATTCAATTGAGGAACTTTGTCAATTACAACCAGCGAATCAAATTCTCTTTTCCATTGTGCAAATCTTGTCGTATCCTTTACACTCAAATCCCATCCCGTATAATACGGACATACATGATCTTTTAAGGAAGGTATGGAGGCCTTGTAGTTATTTGTAAACTCACCATAAGTTCTATAGCTTACTCCTGATCTTTTACAATAATCCCAAATAAAACCGTTCTTATTATTTGCGATCGCACGTTTCCCTTCCCCTGAATATTCACCGCCTCGGCCACCATAATCAGTCGGCCAGGTTTTCTCAAGAAAATCGGTGGCATAAGCACCAAAGCTCCAGTTATGTCCATCAGAGCTAACTTCAGCATCACAATAAAAATTATCCAGTAGTACAAATTCCTTCGCTAATGCATGAAGATTGGGAGTTATGTTTTCACCAAAAAGTACGAGACTCGGATCTCCATTTCCTTCTTTTATATCTCCCAAAACCTGATCATAGGTTCTGTTTTCTTTAATTATATAAAATACATGTTTAATCGGACTAATATCTCCAACTTTAGATGGTACAGGATTATCTTTTTTAGCACCAGCCCATATTTCTTTCTTTTTTGTATAAGGTGTATTTGCATATACTTGGGCTGAATATGCAGCCAATTGTTTATTTGTAGGGATATCTATGATGCTTAGTGTTCCTTTAAACAATCCGGCTATATATTGAACTTTTAAAGGTTTTGTAGAATCTCCATTCTGGTAACTTACTCTTTCGTTTTTTGCAACTGGATTTGGTCCAAAAGGATTAGCCATGGAAGAAGCTCCTTTTCCATTTGTTACATAAATTTTGTTTGCAACAATTTTAACGTTAGTAGGATACCATCCTACAGGTATAAATCCTTTCGAATGGCTTTGAGCTGAGCTTACATCAAAAACAGCCAGACAATTGTTATCTGCATTGGCTACAAATAATGTCCTTTCATCTTCACTTAAGGCAAGCCCATTGGTAGTAGATCCTGTCGGAGCATTTGGATATAGCGCTGCATTTAAAGTTTCAATTACTTTATTAAGCTTTAGGTCAATTACAGATACAGTGTTATCATTTGCATTCGCAACAAATAAGCGGTTGGTTTTTTTACTAAGGCACAATTCGTTAGGGTGACTTCCCGTTGTTATCTCTTTTTTTGTTTTAAAAGACCAGGTATTTATTATAATTACTTTATCGCATCCCCAGCAACTGATGTACAATTCATTTTTGTCTGCAGATAACATGCAGGTAAATCCTTCCGCCGGCAGTTGAATTATATTATTTGTTCTTTTTGTTTTAAGATCAACAATATAAAGGCTGTTATTTTCTTTGGTTACAACATATAATAAATGCCTCTTTTCATCTATATCAAATCCGGCAGGTGATATTTTTTCCGGCCATTTCTTTCCAAGTATAATAGAATCCTCCAGGTGAAGTTTATTGTTTATGACCCTGTATTTTAATATCCAGTTGTCATTTCCACCAGAAGCATAAAGTGCCTGATCCATTTCACTGAATTTTAGCCCATACCAGCTCTTTGGAATTTGAATATTGTCAGTGATCTTTTCTGTCTTAAGATCAATAACCTGAATGCTTTGGGTACTTTGGCCATTATTGGTAACAGCTAAATATCTTTTTGATTCAGATAATGCCATGTTCAGAGGCAGGTCACCAAGGCTAAGGGTTTTACCAGCTGGCGTCAGGCTCCAGCCATTAGGCAATAATACTTTTTTCCATTTTGCAGAGGGTGTTTTAATTGTCTGTGAGGAACTAATCAGAATGGAAAATAGAAAGGGTAAGAAGCATGATTTACGTAACATATTCATTTATTATGCAATTGCAATAATACTTAAACATTAGACCTCTTTTAATTTTACAGTTTATTTAATTATGATTTATCAATAACAATGCCTTAACCTCATTTAATTTAGCTGTACAGATTGCCTGAATATTTTTATTAATCTTTATAGCTTAACTCAAGTCCTTGAAGTCGAGTACCATCCGGTTAACCATTTTTGTCAGCTCGATTGTAATATCGGCTATAATTGTATTTCAGCTTATATGGTTGAAGAACGTTTATAATTTTGAACAGAAGCAATTTGATCATGGAATTGCTCAAACTATCAGAGGTTATTATGAGGATATACATCGGGTTCCATCTCCGGATATGTTGCTTAGCGATCAAATAACCCGGTTAAACCCCGAAACTTATCTCGTAAGGATAGACAATGCTTCTAATTACGATTCAGCGGCCTTCTATATGAAGCAGGAACTGGAAGAGGAAAATATCTTTACCGATTGCTATATAGGCATCTACAATGCGTCAAAAGATAAATATATATATACCGCTTATTTGCCTCCTACGGCAACTTCCAAAGGATCTGAAGTTAGCCTGCCGGAAATAAAAGACCAATATGATCATATTACTCTTTATTTCCCACATCGCAGGCAGTATATCCTTTATCTCATGAATTTCTGGCTTATATCAAGTGCTCTTTTGTTAATCGTTTTAATACTTTTCGGTGGCAGTCTATATTATTTCTACAGACAGAAATTCCTGAATGAAACCCAAAAGGATTTTGTTAATAATTTTCACCCATGAGTTTAAAACACCAGTGGCAGTAATTAACCTTGCCGCGGAAGTATTGGGCAACCCCGACATTTATAAAAACCCGCAAAGGCTGTTCAGGTATGCAGGGATTGTTAAATACCAGGGTAAATATTTGCAGGATCAGATTGAGAGACTTCTCAAATTTGCTTACTCTGAATCAAACCTTCTTCATCTTCAAAAGCAAAAAGTACATTTTCATGAATTGGTAAGAGAAGCTGTAAATAACCTGCGTCCGTTAATAGATGAAAAAAATGCTACTATCCAATTCAATTCCAATGCTATAAATGATGAGTTAAATGCAGATCACGGATACCTGTTAATTGTAATAACCAACCTTATTGAAAATGCTTTAAAATATTCCAGAGAGCCTGTTGTAAATATTGATACAAAAAATGAGAATGACTCCATTATTCTATTTGTTAAGGACAATGGAAAAGGAATAGAACAAAAGTACCTGGATAAAATATTTCATAAGTTTTATAGAATACCAACAGGT
>JBJMLT010000204.1:0-6295 GCA_045805165.1 Flavisolibacter sp. | reverse complement strand
TTAATAAACAGAATTGCATGGTAAAGTTATTTAGTATGGGAGCCATTGCTTTATTTATTGGTATTACGAGCTGTAATAGTTCAACCAACACGGCTAATGGCTCAAAAGATTCTTCAACATCTACTAATGCTGCAATGAATTCAGCAGATAGCAACGCAGTTAATTCAACAACTAATGGACAAATGGCAGACACTTCTAAAAATCAAGCGGTTCCAGGCAGCAATGCAAACACAGGGAACCCCAGCAACACAGGTAATAATGCGGGAGTTAATAATGGCTCCAATCCTGATGTTCATATGAATACAGGCGCACCCTCTACTAATGGTAAGAATTCAGGCATTCATGAGAAAAAACCAAAAGGTACAACACCTACTCACAGTAGCGGGAAACAATAAGTGAATATGATATTTAATTTTAAAACCTTGCATCTGCAAGGTTTTTTGATTTATTAAATAGTCTTATATTCAAATCATAAGCTTTACTATATGAAATATATATTACTGATACTGACTGTTTGCGCATATGTCATTACTGTTGACGCACAAAAGAGAGAAGGCTTTGATGGCTTGAATATGAACCTTGGTAATTTATACAGGTTATCAGGCGCTAAAACAAGATCTATAGGTCCGGAAAACCTTACAGGAGAAGCAGGCAAAGGTGGAATGGCCACTCTTGAAAATGGTACTGCAAGAAATAATGCAAGAGAATTAGGACAAGGATGGAAAGTAAATCCCTATTTAATAATTCAACCATCTCAAACAATAACATTAGCAGAAATAAACGGACAGGGAGCTTTACAGCATATCTGGATGACCATTACAGGAAACTGGCGATTTTCTATACTTCGCTTTTATTGGGATGATGAAGAATATCCATCTGTTGAAGTTCCCGCAGGTGACTTTTTTGGCATGGGATGGGGCGAATATGCACCATTAAATTCGTTGCCGGTAACAGTAAATCCCGGTAGCGCTTTTAACTGTTACTGGACCATGCCATTTCGTAAGAAATGCAAAATAACAATGGAAAACATCAATGAGGAACGGATAAATGTGTATTACCAGGTTGATTATACATTGACCGATATTCCAGAAGATGCAGCCTATTTCCATGCGCAGTTCAGGAGAAAAAATCCAACTAAAGATGCTTTATATTATTTGATTGACAGTGTACAGGGAAGAGGACAATATGTTGGGACCTACCTAGCCTGGGGCGTTCATAACAAAGGCTGGTGGGGAGAAGGGGAAATAAAATTTTACATGGATGGGGATACTAAATTCCCTACTATAAATGGTACAGGAACTGAAGATTATTTCTGCGGATCATATGATTTTGAAGTAAAAGGGAAGTATACTCCTTTTTCTACAGCTTATGCCGGATTGCACCAGGTTATTTCTCCTGATGGATTGTATAATTCACAGCAAAGGTTCGGCATGTACCGATGGCATATAATGGACCCTATACGCTTTGACCGATCTCTGAAAGTTACTATTCAGGACCTTGGATGGAAAAGTGGTGGCCGTTATTTACCCCAACAATCAGATATAAGCTCAGTGGTGTATTGGTATCAAACAGAACCACACCACAGGTTTCCAAGGTTGCCTTCGAAGGATGATCTTGAGCAGTATTAAAAATGTAAAATTAAAAATGCAAAAATAAATATCTAGGTTCAAAGAGTCATTCCTATATTTTACGTTTTTAATTTTTCATTTTTAATTATTTCGTCAATTCAAAGCTCGCCTCCTTCACATCTCTACTATTTGGGCCGATATAGATCTTGAATTGGCCGGGTTCGTAGATATATTTTAAATCTGAGTTAAAGAACTTAAGATCATCTACTGTTAATCTGAATCTTATTGTACGACTATCACCTTTATGCAAAAATACCTTTTGAAATTTCTTTAATTCTTCAACCGGTTGTGAAACGGAAGCATAAACATCCTGAATATATAATTGCACCGTTTCTTCACCATCAAAATTTCCATTATTGGTAACTGTTATACTTGCTTCCAAAGATTCGCCAGGCCTGATTGTATTCTTTACCATGTGAATATCACTATAAGAAAAATTTGTATAGCTTAATCCATATCCAAATGGATAAACAGGATCGTTTTGAATATCGAGGTAATCAGATTTGAATTTGGGAAAATCAGTAGTTCCATTAAACGGGCGCCCAGTATTCTTATGATTATAATACAAAGGGATCTGACCTACACTCCTTGGAAATGTGGTGCTCAGTTTTCCGGATGGATTATAATTCCCGAATAGAACATCGGCAATGGCATTTCCGGTCTCAGTACCTCCAAACCAAACATCTAAAATGGCTGGAACATTATCATTTTCCCATTGAAGGGTTAAAGGTCTACCATTAAAAAGAACAAGCACTACAGGCTTTCCGGTTCTCACCAAGGCCTTTAATAAATTCTTCTGGCTTTCAGGAATGCTGATATCTGAGCGGCTGGAAGATTCTCCAGTCATATCTGCAGCTTCTCCAAGAACTGCAACTACAACATCGGACCTATTAGCAGTTTCAACTGCTTCACTGATCATGTCACTGCTGCTTCTTTTATCTGTTTCAACTTCTATCCCTAAAGCATTCACCCTTTTGGCAAAGAAAGAATCATCGGTAATATTCGCGCCCTTTGCATATAAAACGTTTACATTATTACCAGCTACATTTTTAATTCCCTGCATTACAGTAACAGATTTATTAAAATCTCCAGCAATGGTCCAGGTTCCAAGCATATTGCGATGGTTGTCCGCTAACGGACCTATTAATGCAATAGTGCCGGACTTTCTTAGAGGCAATAATTGGTTATTATTCTTTAATAATACAAAAGAATGCTCAGCAAATTCTCTCGCTGCTTTTCTGTTTTCGTCTGAAAATATTTCTTTTGCTGACCTGTCTGTTGATAGATCTTTATATGGATCATCAAACAGGCCTAATTTATATTTTGCTTCCAGTATTAATCTGCAGGCTCTGTCAATATCCTGCTGTGATACCTTACCTTCCTTTAAAGATTTCTTCAGTGTAGTTAAATATCCTTCTCCAACCATGTCCATATCCAAACCTGCTTTTAAGGCCATTGCTGCTACTGTTTCAAGATCGCCCATTCCATGAGCCGTCATTTCATTTAGAGAAGTGTAATCAGATACAACAAATCCTTTAAATCCCCATTGCTTACGTAACAGGTCTGTCAGAAGCCATTTATTACCAGTCGAAGGAATGCCATCTATTACATTAAAAGAGCTCATAATGCTTCCGGCACCAGCTTCAATGGCTGCTTTATAAGGAGGCAAATAAAATTGATACATGGTAACACGACTCATGTCAGCCGTATTGTATTCCCTGCCTGCTTCTGCAGCACCGTAAAGAGCAAAATGCTTTACACAGGCCATAACTGAAGTTGCATCTCTGAGACTTTTACCCTGGTAACCTCTTACCATAGCTCTTGCAACAGCAGAGCCTAGATAAGGATCTTCACCGGCTCCTTCTGAAATTCTACCCCATCTTGGATCTCTAGCTATATCTACCATTGGCGAGAATACCCATTTCAATCCATCTGCTGTAGCTTCGGTTGCAGCTATATGAGCGCTTCTTTCAATTAACGCAGTATCCCATGTGCAGGATAATCCCAAAGGAATTGGGAACATGGTCTTATGACCGTGTATTACATCCAGTCCAAACAATAAAGGAATATGTAATCGTGATTCTTTTACTGCAAGCTCCTGCGCTTGCCGAACTTTATCAGGACCGTAAATACCAAATAGTCCTCCGACCAGTCCTTTACGAATATTTGTTTCTACACCAGTACTTACAACTGCACCAGTTGCTACTCCCCCACCCGGAGTTACCAGGTTTAATTGTCCGATCTTTTCATCAAGAGTCATTTTACTCATCAGGTTGGAAACGAAGGCATTCATTTTCGAATTATCCTTCTCCTGTCCGCTGCCTACCAAAAAACTTAAAACTAAAGATGTAAGAGCAAGAAATCTTAAATGGGACATATAGATTGGTATTTAGGAGTCGCTAAAATATAAATAAATAATGGTTTGAGAATTGAAAGAAAGGCATTGGTTAAGTGACCGTTGAATGAATTACCACATTTGAATACAGTTCTTTGAATTCTTCCGAAATAGTTGAATAGCTATACATAGCAGAAGCAGCAAACGAAATATTTTTACCATTGTAAGAAGAATAATTTGTGTAGATAGCTTTCATTGCATGAACTAATGCTAATTTATCTTTTGGTGCAACTAATACTCCATTGGTTTCATTAATTAGTTCAGGAAGTGCTCCTACAGAAGATGCAATTACAGGTAAGCCACAACATAATGCTTCCGCAGTAACGCAACTAAAAGTTTCTATATCACTATAAATAATTAAAGCATGGGACTTTTTCATTTCTTCTGCTACTTCATTATAAAGGACCTCTCCTTTAAAAAATACAGTCTTATTCAATAAGCCGAGGCTATCAGCATATTTTATATATTGATCATTGGCATTGCCTATGAATATAAATTGTGCATTGACATCATTATGGTTTTGAATAAGGTAGCTAAAGGCATCAAGTATCAAGTTTACATTTTTTAAGGGCACCATATTCGAAACATGTATGAAAGTGAATTTTGAATATTTACTTTCAGAATAATGGAAGAGAGTTGTATCGACTACATTCGGCAGAACAATTCCATACTTTTCACCAAGCCGTTTTTTCATATCCATCAGTAGAAATTTACTTACAGAAACTATTAATTCTGATTGTAAATAGACGGCCTTAATGAAACTCTGAATGAAGACAGGTTGCCGGTTAAAATTATCTTCAACCATATCATTATAGATACTCCAGTGTTCAGATAAAATATATGGAATGCCCTTCTGCTTTTTTAATTCTAAGGCAATAACACCTGCCTTCCATGGAATGTGTACATGAACAAGATCGGGTATGCCATTTTCGTTTATATAAGATTGAATAGCTTTAGAGAAAGATCTTTTCCATGAAAGCTGTTTTAATAGCCTTCCTAAAATGCCCTTTCTCTTTTTATTGTAAATAATTACCTCGGTTAATCCGGTATATTCGATCTTTTCAGTTTGTTCGCGCTGTCCTTTATCCGCTTCTGTTAAAAAGATGACATAAATATCATTATAAATGCAGGCAGCTTTAGCATGCCTTTGAATAAAGTCACCAGTATATCGGTCATTTTTATTGGGATACCAGCTTACCAGCCATAGAATTCGTTTACGTCGCATACAAATCTTACAAATCTCTACAATATTCTTAATTTGGCATATTCCTTTATGGCAATACACAAAAAAGAATTAAATAAAGAATTAACTACTGGCTTCGGAGAAAAAAGTGCCCAGAGCGGCGGACGCTTTTTTAATAAAGATGGAAAGCCGAATACAATGATGAGGGGTATAAACTTCTTCGACCAGCTAAGCTGGTACCATACGTTGTTATCTATGCCCCAATGGAAATTCTGGTGTTCTTTATTAGCAACTTATATTATCATTAATTGCTTTTTCGGACTTATTTATTTTTTTATTGGAATAGATCAACTGGCAGGTTTACATTCCGGGACTGGATGGCAAAATTTTCTTGAATCCTTTTTCTTTAGCGCACAAACTTTTACTACTGTTGGATATGGACGTGTAAGTCCTTCAAGTACACTAACCAGCGCCATTGCCTCATTCGAAGCATTTTTAGGGGTATTATCTTTAGCATTGGCAAGCGGTCTTTTTTATGGCCGTTTTTCCAAGCCGAGGTCATTCCTTAAATTCAGTTCTGTTGCCCTTATTTCACCTTATAAAAATGGTGTGGCACTGATGTTTCGCACGGTCCCTTACAAGAATAATCAGCTAAACGATGCAGAAATAAAACTTACGCTGGCAATGAAGGTGAATCGAAACGGAGATATTAAGAATGAATTTTACCCATTGAAAGTAGAATTCAATAAAATTAACTCTCTTGTATTGAACTGGACCATTGTTCATCCGATAAATGAGGAAAGTCCAATTTATGGAATGTCAGTTGAAGAAATGAAAGCAGCCAGTGTTGAAGTGCTTGCCTATCTAAAAGCTTACGATGAAATATTTGCGAATACTGTTATAGCCCGCACCTCTTTTACAGCTAATGAAATTATAGAGGGAGCGAAGTTCAGACCTATGTATAGTCCTTCAGCTTCAGGAGATACCACAGTTTTATACATAGACAGATTAAACCATTATGATAAACTATCTATAGAAGCTCTTAATCAGTTCTTATCTGAATAAATTCTTTCCTTTTGATATAATAGA
>JBJMLT010000203.1:0-2332 GCA_045805165.1 Flavisolibacter sp. | reverse complement strand
GAAGGAGAGGCATAAAATTTACAAGATGGTTAAAACGATTCATTTCCTTTGCCAACCTTCCATTAGAAGAGGCATATATGAGAAGTTATTCTTATTATGATGAGAAAGAATTACAGCAATTATTCAAAATTGATATCAGTAAAAGTTACCAAAAATTAAGATCAGACCACTTCAGTTTATTTCACAAATCATACAATAATGATCCTATAAATCAAATGTGCTATACGGATATTCATTTATTTATGCAGGGATTAAATCTTGCTTATACAGATAAAGCATCTATGGCTGCTTCTGTGGAAGTGCGTGTTCCGTTTATTGACAAAGAAGTAATTCAGATGGCCATGCAAATAAAAGGATCATTAAAGTATAAGAATAGACAATCAAAGTACATTTTAAAAAAGGTCGCTGAAGATTACCTGCCTAAGGATATTATTTATCGACCAAAAGCTTCATTTGGTGCACCTATTCGATCCTGGATAAGTGGTGATCTCAGGGAGATGATTGATGATTTATTGTCCAGAGAAAATATTGAAAAGAGAGGAATATTTAATTATGGGTATGTCAGGCAATTAATTGAAGATGATCGTAAGGGTCTGAAAGATAATGCATACCGCATATACCATCTCATTACCCTTGAAATATGGCTAAGGCGATTTGTAGATAAATCAATCAAAAACGTGCAGCAACGAAACATGTTAGCAGAGAAAATCGAAAGCTAATACATATATAAATTGTTTATTAGTCGTTTCTAATTAATTTAATTGCAAATAATTATTTGATTTGAAGAAGCTAATTACACTTTTTAACTATTTTCCCAAACTGATATGACTACATTTGCAAACCAAAACTTATGAAATGAACCCAGGTAATAATGATGCAATAAAGTCATTTTGGAATGACAACCCAGTGGGTAGCAATTTTGTTTCTTATCGTCAGGATAAGTCATTTTACAAAAGCTATGATGAATTTCGCTATAAGACGGAAAAGCATATACTTGAAGAATTAAACTTAATCGATTTTAAAAATAAGACGGTTTTAGAAATTGGATTGGGACAAGGTGCAGATTCAATGCAGATCATTGATCGTGGAGCAGAGTATTATGGAATTGATTTGACTGAAGAGTCTGTTCGCCGGGTAAAAGAACGGTTTGAATTGTTCCAGAAAAAATATGTAGATGTTAGAATAGCCGATGCAAAAACAATTCCATTTGATTCTGATAGTTTTGATATAGTTTACTCACATGGTGTAATTCACCATTCCCCGAAAATTGAAGTAATAATTGAAGAGATTTTTAGGGTTTTGAAACCTGGAGGCAAGGCTATTATTATGCTTTATCACAAGGCTTCTTTTAACTACTGTGTAAGCATTTCTGTCATGCGCAGGCTTGGGTTATTATTACTCCTTCCATTTCCTTTTCTTGCAAAAGTTATTTCCAAAGTGACAGGAGAAAATATTGAACGTATCAATAAGCATAAATATAATTTGAAGAAGCAAGGTATTTCTTATTTAAAAATGGAAAATTTTATTCATCGATCTACTGATGGCCCTGATAATATTTATGCCTCTGTTTGGACTTCAAAATCAGCAAAGAGCCTATTTCAAAAATTTGGAAATGTATCAACTAATGTTCATTTTTTAAATGAACGACATTTACTGGGCTTGCAATTTTTATTGCCAAAGTTTTTGAAGAATGTCATTGCCCGCAAGTATGGTTGGCATTTATGGATAAAAGCAACTAAATGAAACAGGTAATTCAAAATTTCAAAACCGGCGATCTTTATGTAGATGAAGTTCCACTTCCATCTTTATCAAAGGGAATGGTGTTAGTAGAAAATGCATTTTCTTTAATAAGTGCCGGCACAGAAAGAAGTACATTAAAGGTGGCGCAGGCTAGCTTAATAGGTAAAGCAAGGCAAAGACCGGATTTAGTTGCCCAGGTGATACAAAACATTAAAAAAGAAGGTCTGAAGGCCACTTTGGAAAAAGTACGAACTAAATTAGATTCATTAAAAGCTCTTGGGTACAGCACATCGGGACATGTAATCGCCTCGATGGATTCCAATAGCTATTTTAAGAATGGCGACAGGGTGGCTTGTGCCGGACAGGATTTTGCCTCGCATGCAGAAGTAATTTGTGTACCTCAGAATCTGGTAGTTAAAATTCCAGATAATGTTTCTTATGAGGAAGCCAGCTTTACCACATTAGGAGCCATTGCTTTACAGGGCGTAAGACAGTCAGACCCGAAATTAGGGGAGTTTGTGTGTGTAATTGGTCTAGGACTTTTAGGTCAGATTACTTGCCAATTATTAAAAGCCAATGGTTGCAAAGTATT
>JBJMLT010000202.1:0-3219 GCA_045805165.1 Flavisolibacter sp. | reverse complement strand
CCTTCTCGGCCCAGGATTTCGGTGCTGCATATATCTCATCCGGAAATACACTTACTGCAACAGGAATAGTTACATGACGTGGATCAAAAAAACCGGCTGGCGGAAGTTGAAAAGTTTCCCAATAAAGTCGGGCAGATGAAATACCCGTGTTAGTTAGCCAGTATAACGTAATATTATCAAGAATGTCATCTCTAGACAATCCTTCTTTCATTCCATCAAACACCCTTGCTATGAGTTCATAGCTTTTCGCATCATGATCAAGCATCCATGCTGCCAGACCAATTGGTGAATCCATAATTCCATAAAGTGTTTGCGGACGAAGGCCCATTTCACTGGAATAAGCCAAGCCCTTTGTATAAAAAAAACCCAATTGTTGGCAGGCGTTTTTTTCTTCAGTTGACAGATCGGCAGGTAACGTGCCCGAAGAAAGAGCTTTCGAAATGTCTAATGGAACAGTTGCGGGCATGTTAGTATGAATAGCGAGCAATTCAGGCGGAGCCTTTAAAGCCATGATTTCGGAGACCGCATTACCCCAGTCGCCTCCCTGCGCTACAAATTTCTTATACCCAAGTCTTCTCATCAACTCTATCCATGCATTTGAAATGCGCACGGGATTCCAGCCAATAGTAGTTGGTTTGCCTGAAAAACCATAGCCGGGAAGCGATGGTATAACTACATCAAAAGCTTCTTCAGCTTTACCACCATAAGCTACAGGATCTGTAAGAGGACCAATGATTTTTATTTGCTCTATAATTGAACCTGGCCATCCGTGGGTAATTATAATAGGTAAGGCATTTTTCTCTTTTGATCGAACATGAATGAAATGAATATCAAGACCATCTATTGTTGTTATATATTGCTTCAGTGCATTCAGTTTATCTTCGCACCTTCGCCATTCGTATTCAAATGCCCAATAATTAGCCAGCTTTTGCATTGTACGGAGTTTTACACCTTGTGATTCATCCATAACAATTTCCGCATCAGGCCATTTTGTAGACTTTATTCTCATTTTAAGATCTATGAGAGCCTTATCCGATGCTTTGAAATGAAAAGGTCTTATTTCCGTCGGATCTTGAATATTACTAACAAGTTTTGTCTGAGATGAACCATGAATGGTCATTGCTGCAAGTCCTACAGTAGTAATTGTACTTGCAAGTACATTTTGCTTCTTTTTCATTGTTTATTTTTAAAGAATAGAAATTCATTAGACATCCGCCTGAGTAAAGATTTTTTTAACTCTGAAATTTGGATAGTGTACGGTTAAAGGAAAGGAAGTAATAAAAATTAAGGCATTGTTTATAAAAGAGAAACCTTTCAGACATTTATTTCATTGATAAATTTTATTTCGGTCATCCATGTGCCAAATAATCTTACTATAGCAATGAGCAAAAAATTGCATGGCGATACTTTTTCAATTTGCTTTTTGTCTTCATCCTTAAATTTCAAAATGATTTAAATTCAAAAGATGAATTAATTAGAATATACAATGTGCTCTTAACATCCAGGCCATTTTTTCGTGGGTCTTCAATAGACCTGTAAGAAAATCAGTAGTTCCGGTATCTCGCCATTCTTCCTGACATGTATCAATATATTCACGAAGGTGAATAACGATAGAGTCGTGGTCATCAAGTAAAGATTTGATAAACCCTGCACTGTTATTCTTCTCCCTGGTTTCTTCTGAAAGATGTGTTTCCGCCAGAAAGCTGACTAGGTTGCCTGAGCATAGTGACCGATAGTGCGGATCCGTTCTGCAACATCATCTATGATTTGCTCCAGTTGCTTGTATTGCTCTTCAAAAAAACGGTGAATATTTAAAAAATCAGGTCCTTCTACGTTCCAATGTGCCCTCCTTGTTTTTATATATAAGACGTGTTCATCAGCTAATATTTTATTTAGCGATTGTGCCACTTTTGATGTGTTTATGGGTTTAATCCCAATTTCTGTGTTCATTATTTTTCTTTTAAACTTTTCCTTAATCTTATAAGACGGGGATAGATATGGCCATTAGCAAAGAACTATAAGTTTCGTCGTATTGATTAAATCTTTGACCATTTACAAAAAACGTGGGTGTACCATTTACCCCGCTTCTAACTCCAGTTTCAAAATCTGATTCAACTCTTGAAAATATCATTTCACTTTGCCAATCGTTTGCGAATTTTTCTTCATCTATATTTAATTCAACTGCAAATTTTAGCAGAAGAGCATTTGATAATTCTTGCTGATGTTCAAAAATCAAGTCATGCATTTCCCAGAACTTTCCCTGAATTGCTCCTGCTTCCGCCGCAAGTGCTGCAGACATTGCCATCGGATGAATGTCCTGCAAAGGAAAGTTTCGAAATACAAATCGCAAATCATCCCCCTTCTCTTTCAATAAACGTTTAACGAGAGGGTGTGCATGTCCACAATAGGGGCATTGGTAATCTCCATATTCAAGCAGCGTTACTATTGCATTTGTGTTGCCAGTTTGATGATCTTTTACACTTACAGGTGGATTTAATTTTCCCATACAATATGATTTAAGCGTGAACAGATGTCATTTGCTCAAGAGCTTCCAGTATACCATCTGCCCCAGGATTAATGCCTTCGGGAGAAAGATAGCTCCATTGAATTATGCCATTTTCATCCAATACAAATAAAGCTCTTTGGCATTCTCCTTCTTTATCGTTGTAAACTCCATAACGTTTTGCTACTTCGCCTTTTGGCTCAAAGTCTGCGAGAAGCGGAAAGTGCAGTTTCCGGTTTTGGGCGAAGGCCAGGTGGCACCACTTAGAATCTACTGATATGCCTACAATTTCAGCATTATATTGGTGAAATAATTTAAGAGTTGCATTGTATAACGACATCTGATCACTACATACCGGGCTCCAATCGGCTGGATAAAAAGCAAGTATCACCCTTTTACCTCTTAAATCGGAAAGGAGAAGCTTTTGGTTGGGTGTAGCCATCAACTCAAAATCCGGAGCTGTGATGCCTTTATTTAATATCATGATTTTACTTTGTATTAAAAAATATCAATTTGCTTCGAAGGGATCGGTGTTGAATTCAACAAGTTTGATATAAAAAGTAGAATAACAGATTATTTAAATAGTGTGCGGTCAATAGAAATTGCTAAACAAATAGGAGGATAATAATAAAGGTAGATGAGTTTTTTGAAATCGTATATTAATTCCTGAAGGATTTATTTTACGCACCAAAAGAGTTAGCAATACGTCCAGTGGG
>JBJMLT010000201.1:0-2748 GCA_045805165.1 Flavisolibacter sp. | reverse complement strand
CTAAATCAGCGATCCTCACATCAGCGATCAGAGATCCTCACATCAGAGATCCTCACATCAGCGATTCTTTCACTATCTTCCAAGAATGGCCAAAATATCTTTAATTATAGTAATCCTCCTCTTCATAATTAATATTGGAATAGGTCAAAAATCAACTCCGCCTGCAATTATTTTCGATACCGACATGGGACCCGATTACGACGATGTCGGAGCCATTACTTTATTACATGCATTTGCAGATAGTGGAAAAATACGTATTCTCGCCACTGTCGCCAGTACTAACTATGAGGGTGTCGCTGGTGTGTTAAATGTATTGAATACATACTTCCACAGGCCTGAGCTACCTATTGGTGTAGCAAGACCTAATGGTTTAAAATTGCGTGACTGGCAGCATTGGACAGACACACTATTGAGTAAATATCCCCATAGTATACAAACTAATAAAGAAGTCCCCGATGCTGTTGAAGTATATAGAAAGATTCTTTCAAGGCAACCGGATAGATCGGTAACTATAGTTACTGTTGGATTTCTTACTAATATTTCTGATTTATTAAAATCAACAGGAGATCATTATTCTTCACTTAATGGAGAACAATTGTTTAATAAGAAAGTAAAGAAAATGGTTTCTATGGCAGGCCGGTTTCCATCAGGGAAAGAATTTAATTTGGAAAAAGATGCAGCCGCTTCTGTATATGTTTTTAGTCATTTAAAAATACCGGTAATCTTTAGCGGCTTTGAGATCGGAATGAAAATTAAAACTGGTTTACCTCTGATAAATAATAAGCAGATATATAATAGCCCCGTTAAAGATGTTTTTTCTATATGTATTCCTAAAGCGGCGGAAGATTCTCTGGGTAGAAAAAGCTGGGACGAGACAGCAGTTTTAGTGGCCGCTACTGATTATCATCCTTATTATTTTCTCGAAAAAGGACATTTGATCATGAATGCCGATGGAAATAATTATTGGAATAGCAACGAACAAGGCCAATTCTATCTGAAAGAAAAAATTTCTCCGGTAAAAGTTCAGAAAATTATTAATGGACTTATTATGCATCAACCCCGCCAGTCAAAAAAGCAATTTTAATGATTCATTGAGTTATTTTAACCTTTCTTAACCTCAAACTCATCTAAATTACTATCAAAATTATTACATGAAAAAGCTTATCTTATTGATAGCACTGTTCACAACCGTGTATGCAACAAAAGTGGAAGCGCAGCAAAATGGTGGTGATCCCGCAGCTGCATCCCAAAGATTTAAGGACCGTCTTAAGACCATGTTGATTGAAAAGACTAAGCTTACAGATGCACAGGCAGACAAGGTTCTTGACATTAATTTTAATGCCCGTCAGCAAATGAGAGGCTTAAGGGACTTAAACGATGATGAGAGAAAAAAGAAAATGGCAGAAATTCAGGAAGGTTTAAATAAGGAATATAAAACAATTCCTTTAACGGATGATCAGATTAAATCTGTAAATGATTTCTTTGCTGAATTAAGAAAGAATATGCAGCAACAACGTCAAGGTGGAGGCGGCGGAAATAAATAGGAAAAGTCTAAGGTTGATAAATTTAAAACGTATAAGGGGGGGAGGAGAGAATATCTGGATATTCTCTCCTCCCTTTATTTTACATACATTCAAATTCTAAATCTTCTAAAATTAATTTTATTCAGACAGTCTTTTTTAATAAAAACTCTTAGACCTAAGTTTCCCCTTTAGGGGGCAGGGGTATTATGATTCTCTTCCGAAAAATAACAAAGCTAATGGGTAACCGTTTCGAAATTACAGTCGCTGCCGATCAGGAAAAATGGGCCATGGAAACTATTGAAGAAGCGATCACGGAAATAAAACGTATTGAAGATCTCCTCACTACTTTTAAAGAAACAAGTCAGGCAAATGAAATAAATCGCAACGCTGGCATTCAGCCCGTGAAGGTGGACCAGGAAGTATTTGACCTTATAGCAAGATCTATAAAAATTTCAGAGCTTACCCAGGGAGCTTTTGATATTACATACGGCTCTATAGATAAAAGTCTTTGGAATTTTGATACGAATATGAAGTCCTTGCCCGATAAAAAGATTGCTTCACAAATGGTCCGTCTTATTAATTATAAGAATATTCAATTAAATGAAAAAGATCATTGCGTCTTTTTGAAGCTGCCTGGAATGCGAATAGGGTTCGGTGGTATAGGTAAAGGATATGCTGCTGACAGAGCTAAATATATATTGCAGCAGAAAGGAGTTGATTGTGGAATCGTAAATGCGGCTGGCGATTTAATAAGCTGGGGCAATCAGCCGAATGGAGAACCATGGACAATTGGAATTGCGGATCCGGACTCCGCTCATTTTCCTTTTTCTTCTTTGAATATTACAAACAAGGCAGTAGCAACATCTGGCAACTATGAAAAATATGCCATTGTAAATGGTAAAAGGTATTCGCATACTATTAACCCAAAGACTGGTTTTCCGGTTTCAGGAATTAAAAGTGTTACAATTATATCTCCTACAGCCGAACTGGCTGATGCCTTGGCTACTCCTGTTATGGTTATGGGCATTAATGTAGGCTTGGATATGATCAATCAAATGAAAGGTATTGCCAGCATTATAATAGACGATAACAATAATCTCTTTACCTCCGCTAACATAAAGATCAATAGAGTATAGAATTTGAATTCAGCAGACATTAGCTATTGAAGATCATCAAATCAACCTGACAATCTCTTCTAAAAAGCGTTTATCCACTTCATCAAACT
>JBJMLT010000200.1:0-14061 GCA_045805165.1 Flavisolibacter sp. | reverse complement strand
CTGCTTTATCGATCGCCTTTATATCTACACCTATCAGGCGTATATTATATTGTTTCCATAACCCGATATCCTCCGCTTCTTTAGCCAGGTTAAGAGCCGTTTGTCCGCCCATGGTAGGCAGTACAGCATCGATCTTATTTTCCTCCAGTATTTGTTCAATGCTTTCAACAGTAAGTGGTAATAAATACACTTTATCTGCCATCATTGGATCGGTCATGATGGTAGCTGGATTGCTATTGATCAATATAACTTCAATCCCTTCTTCACTAAGACTTCTGGCTGCCTGTGTTCCCGAATAATCAAATTCACACGCTTGCCCTATTACAATAGGTCCTGAACCAATAATTAAAACAGATTTTATAGAAGTATCTTTTGGCATAATAATCTCAACTTAAAAAAACAAAAAACATATATACGGTAAGCTTCCCTTGTCAACTTGTCAACTTGTCAACTTCCCTCTTACCCAAAACGGCATAAAAAAACCGGGTATTTCTGCCCGGGTTGCAAAAGTAAGGAATAATTCCAATTACAATTTACTTTACGATTTTTATCGAGGTAACTGTCTTTCCGAAGGTATGATCTAAGACAAATCGTAAATCGTAATTTGTAAATCGTAAATCATCTTAAACTGCTTTTTCCGTTTTCCCTTTAAATAGATTTTCTAAAAACTCCTCAGCTTTCGGCATGTACTCTTTCATTGCCTCTGCGCCTTTTGTCTTCAGTTCATTAAAATAATCCATTGCCTGATCTTCTGCTTTCACAGCATGATCTTTTAATTTATTCGCTTTTTCTTTTATAGATGCAGCCAGCTTCTCCTTTTCCTCGTCTGTCATATTCATATATTTATAAGCCCCAAATGCAGCCGCCGCTCCCAATAAAAACGTAGCCAGATGTTTACTATCCATATATTGTTATTTTATATTCACAATTTATCACCCCTAAGTTACCAATTTTATCCCGCTATTAGTTTTTGTTACAAATATCTCAACTTGTTAACTTGTCAACCTTTCAACCTTTCAACGTTGTCAACTTTTCAACTTGTCAACTTGTTAACTTGTCAACTTATCAACCTGTCAACTATTTATGAAAAGAACTGTTTTAATTACCCTATTAACGTTTTACACTTTTATAAATTCCTCAGCTCAATCCAATCAACCCAACTATTTCCGCAATCCTTTAGATATTCCCATGCAACTCGTAGCCAATTTTGGAGAGATACGTCCCAATCATTGGCATATGGGTCTTGATATCCGCACTCAGCACAGAGTAAATCTTCCTGTTCATGCAGCGGCAAATGGCTATATCGCAAGAGTATCAGTAGAATCCGGTGGTTTTGGCCAGGCTATTTATATCAATCATCCAAATGGTTATACTACTGTGTATGGCCACCTGAATTCATTTATGCCCGAACTGGCGAAATATATAAAGGACAAACAATATGCACAGCAGTCATGGAGTATCAGTCTTGAAATACCATCTGAATTATTTCCTGTTAAAAAAGGCCAGATGATCGCTTTAAGTGGAAGCACTGGAGGATCTGAAGGCCCGCATTTGCATTTTGAGATTAGGGATACTAAAACAGGAAATAATTTAAATCCTCTTCTCTTTCATTTTCCTATTGAAGATAATATTCCTCCTGTTATTCAACATCTGGCTTTATATGACAGGAATATTAGTAGCTATGAACAAGATCCTAAGCTGATACCATTGAACAGGACAAAAGGAAAATACGAATGGACTTATCATGGCGTACTCAAAACAGGCTCCGACAAAATAAGCTTTGCTATAGGTTCTGTTGATCAATTAGGCCGCTTTGGAAGTAATAAAGGAATTTTTAGTGCAAGCCTATTTTATGATGGACAAAAATTATCCGTCTTTACCCTGAATAATATTAGTTATGACGATTCCAGATATATTAATGCGCAGGTAGACTACCGGTATAAAACGAGGGGCAGAGCAAATCTCCAACATATAACTCCTCTTCCCGGAGACCATAAAATTGTTTATCAGACCTTCAATGACAACGGAATAATTCAGTTGCAGGATAATAATGTGCACGGGATTAGAATTGAAGTACGTGATGCTTATGGCAATCTATCAACTATCCGTATTAATATTCAATATGATGCTGCTTTGAATAAAACGAAGGTGCCGGCAGGAGAAAAATTTATTCCTAATAACGTTAATATCGCAGATCGGAATGGATTTGAATTGTACACTACAGAAAATTCAATATACGATACAGTTATTACAAGCTATACAACCGCGGAAGATCATTCACCTAATTCCATTTCATCTCTTCATACATTTTTGGATGCCTCCATTCCTGTACATGATGAAATTACGGTAAGAATTAAGCCGGATGATTCAATAGAACAAGGTAATGGTCAGAAAATGGTGATAAGGAATATTTCAGGAAAGAAAATAGATATACAACGGGCTGTATGGAATAGAGGATGGTTATCGGCAAAGTTCAGGCAGTTTGGAAGTTTTCAGGCTATTGTAGATAACGAACCTCCAACAGTGAACGCTCCCGGTGCAGGTGAAGTAATAGACCTTTCACGATTGAGCAGATTAGTATTCGTACCTAAAGATAATTTGAATTCAATTCGAAGCTTCCGCGCAGAGTTGGATGGCAATTGGCTTCGTTTTTCTAACGACAAAGGTCATTCGTGGATTTACAATTTCGATGAACATTTTCTACCCGGCGAACATGAACTCAAAGTAACCATTGAAGACGAAGCTGGAAACATAACTGTAAAGCTTTGGAAAGTAAAAAGGTGATATGCTCCAAAGAAAGAAATCTTGTTCGGTCTAAAGAAATCAGAGATCAGAAAATCAGAGATCAGCGATTTATAAAATCTGCACGAAGTCTTATCTTTGAGCACAACTCCCATAAAGGAATTTTCATTTTTCATTTTACATTCCTCATTCAATTCCTTTCCCTGATCTCCACTTAAAAGCGTTCACACTCCTATTTAAAAGCGTTCATTAGCTACCTCCTGTCTAAGTATTCCTCATCTTTTATGAAGCCTTCCTTCACTACACCTATGAGTTCATAGCATATTCATGCTAAAACTTAAATACTAAATTTCTTAGCTATTATTTTAACTTCGCCATTCAAATTAAATCACAATGGGCTGGCAATCAGATTTTGGAAAGTTAGAAGGAACAATTGGAGATATTACATATTATAAAATGGATGGGATTTTTTATGCACGTAAAAAAAGTACTCTTTCAAGAGAAAAAGTTCTTAATAGTCCGGAATTTAAATCCACTAGAATTCACGCAATGCAATTAGCTGAAGCTTCAAAGATGGCGTCAGAAGTATATCAGGCAATGCAAAAAGAAAAAAGAAAGGCATTTATGTATCGTAAGCTAACAGGTATTGCTAAAAAAGCACTGGACCTTGGCTATGCCAAGGAAGAAATAATTCCTATCCTCAAAAATTATTACGGATTGTAATTTTAATCATAAAATAAAAACAGCAATTACTTTTTATACCCCAGTTTTCTCCATTACTATTTATTATGGCGACACATTTACAACCCGGACAAAAAGCACCTTCATTTACAGGAATCGATCAGGATGGAAAGAAAGTTTCATTAAGTGATTACAAAGGACAAAAACTTGTCTTATTTTTTTATCCCGAAGATGATACGCCCACCTGCACCATTCAGGCCTGCAACCTTAGAGATAATTACAGTCTTCTTAAAAAGAATGGATATACTGTAATTGGTATTAGCCCGGACGATGTAAAAAGCCATACTAAATTCCGCCAGAAATTCAGTCTCCCTTTCACTCTCATTGCAGATCCCGAGCACAAGATCATTGATAAGTATGGAGTCTGGGGACAAAAAAAATTATATGGCAGGGAATACATGGGCCTTCACCGCACCACTTTCGTAATTGATGAAAAAGGAATTATAGAGAAAATATTTCTTCGCCCAAAAAATAAGGCTCACGCCGAGGAAATAATTAAAAATCCTTAAAGCTTTAAAATAGTGATATAGATTCTTTGCGTACTTCAATTTCCCATTTTGCAACTAAAAACATCAGACATCATACATCAGAAAATCATAGAGCCGCAATAGCACAATTTCGAATAATCAATAATCAATAATTAATAATTCAATTTTTCTTTCTAAATCCTTTGTCTTTTTCTACACCACCCATTCTATTTCGCCTACTTTAAAAACTTCCTCTATTGAATGCCGTACTACCAATTCGCCATTATTGGTAACATTAATTATTTCACCTTCAAATACCCTCGACCCTTGTTTTAATTTTACAGTTTCGTTTCTCTTGTACAAATGCTCCTGATACTCCTTAACAATCATGGACGGGTCTTTTAAAAGCTTGTCATATTGATTATATAAATAGGAACAAAGTTCTTTAGCCAGGTTCAGAGGATCTTCCTTCCTTCCTGTAATTTGTCTTAAGGACACAGCCTTTTTGTTCAGCTCTCCGAAATCAGTCTGGTTAATGTTCAATCCAACTCCTGCAATGGCAAATTTCCATTTATCAGCTTTAATAACGTTCTCAATCAGTATCCCCCCTGCCTTTCTGTCACACCAATAAATATCATTCGGCCACTTTACCTTAACATCATACTTTACATGATTGTTAAAAAAGTGAAGCACTCCGGTAGCAACTGTCATGCTTAACAAAAAAACCTGGGATAGTACCAATGGCTTTGGTTCAATAATAAGGCTTAAAGCAATATTCTGATCCTTTTCACTTACCCAGCTTTTGTTCCTTTGACCTTTTCCCTTTGTTTGATCGTGTGTAAATACAGCTGTGCCATGTTGTGCCATACCTTCATGTATCATTCCCATGGCATAGTTGTTGGTGCTCTCTACTGTTGGAAGTTCTATGAAAATAAACCCTAAAGGGTTTAAAGCAGTTCGCTTTGAAGATGACAATTAATCAATATTTTTGGACAAAGAAAAGAACTCTGATTTATTGTTTACTTTAAAACTGCAGTATTTTAATTAAAAATAATAGTATTTGGAACCATTAGAAGTATTGGCTAGCAGAAAGAAAGGCGTTGCCCGACTGAACAGAAATTCAAAAATCTTTAAAACCATTATCCGGGCTATACAGGAGAAAAAAGGCGAAAATATAGTTTCGCTCGACCTAAGGAAAATACCCGAAGCAGTTGCTGATTTTTTTATTATTTGTGAAGCCAACAACCAACCTCAAATAAGAGCCATTTCCGATTTTATAGAAGAAGAAGTTAAAAAGAAGTGCGATGATATTCCTTATCATAATGAAGGAAAACAGAATATGCACTGGGTTCTCATTGATTATGTGAACGTTGTAGTGCATATTATGGTACCGGAAAGCCGCAGATTCTATAAATTGGAGGAAATGTGGAGCGATGCCCACCTTGAAGAGCACAACAATTAGCCGTTCTTGTATGTTAAATATGACCAGGATATAGAATATTCCATTTAAATTTTTTTACTTGCACCATTTACAACAGAATAAATAAGATGCCACAAGACTCATATAAAAACGATAATAAAACCAAGCTTCCTAAGTTCTCAAACCGCCCCACTGAAAATGGGGATAATAGCCCAAGGAAAGGACCAAGGTTCAGCATCTATTGGGTTTATGCTATAATTTTCGCTGTATTGATTGGATTTCAATTGTTTGGACCATTTTCTCCCAGCAATGTTCAGATAGATCAGAATCAGTTTGAACAAATGCTAAAAGATAACGATGTTTCCAAATACACTATAATTTCCAACCGTAATATCGTAAGGGTTAAGCTTAAAAAGGACGCTGTTCCGAAGTATGAAGGAAAGATTGGAAAGAACCTTAAGCCAGATGATGAATGGCAGGCCTTCTTTAAGATTCCTTCAGTAGAATCATTTACAAACGACATGAGGGATTTTTATAAAGCCAATCCCAATGTCCCCAATGTTGGTTCCTCCGATACAGAAACCAATTGGTTCAGCCCTATACTGCAAACAGTTTTACCTATTCTGATATTTATTGGACTCTGGATCCTTCTTATGCGTAAAATGGGAGGTGGTGCTGGTGGAAGCGGCGGCCCAGGTGGTATTTTCAATATCGGAAAATCAAGAGCTACACTTTTCGATAAAGGAACCCGGGTTAGTATCACATTTGCCGATGTCGCCGGCCTGGATGAAGCCAAAGTGGAAGTAATGGAAATAGTAGACTTCCTGAAAAATCCTAAAAAATATACCTCTCTGGGCGGTAAAATACCTAAAGGTGCTTTATTAGTAGGACCTCCCGGAACTGGTAAAACATTATTAGCTAAAGCAATGGCTGGCGAAGCGCAGGTGCCCTTCTTCAGTTTAAGCGGTAGCGATTTCGTAGAAATGTTTGTTGGTGTAGGTGCCAGCCGTGTACGCGATCTTTTTAAGCAGGCACGTGAAAAAGCGCCCTGTATCATCTTTATCGATGAAATAGATGCCATTGGACGTGCACGGGGAAAGAATATGATGATGAGCAACGACGAGCGTGAAAGCACGCTTAACCAGCTATTGGTAGAAATGGATGGCTTTGGTACAGATACAGGAATTATTGTACTGGCTGCAACCAATCGCCCCGATGTTCTGGATACTGCTTTATTGCGTCCTGGCCGTTTTGACCGTCAGATCACAATTGACAAGCCTGATGTTAAAGGCCGGGAAGCTATTTTCAAAGTTCACCTGAAACCTATTAAAGTATCTGAAAAAGTAGATATACATAAGTTGGCAGAACAAACTCCAGGTTTCGCAGGAGCCGATATTGCCAACGTTTGCAATGAGGCAGCCCTTATTGCAGCCCGTAAAGGGAAAGGGGCTGTGGATATGAGTGATTTCCAGGATGCAGTAGACCGTGTTATTGGAGGCCTCGAAAAGAAAAACAAGATCATTTCTCCGGAAGAGAAAAAGATTATTGCCTACCATGAAGCAGGCCATGCTATTTGTGGCTGGTTCCTGGAACATGCCTACCCTTTGCTGAAGGTTACTATAGTTCCCAGAGGTACTGCTGCTTTAGGTTATGCACAGTATACTCCTAAAGAACAATATTTATACAATACTGACCAGTTAAGCGACCAGATATGCATGACGCTTGGTGGAAGAGCAAGCGAAGATATTTTCTTCGGTAAAATATCTACAGGTGCACAGAACGATTTGCAACAGATCACCCGTATTGCTTATGCAATGGTTACTGTGTATGGAATGAATGACAAAATAGGTAATGTAAGTTTTTATGATCCTCAGCAGGACCAGTCATTTACCAAGCCCTATTCTGAAGAAACATCAAAGCTTATTGATGAAGAAGTCAGAAAGCTTATAGATGCAGCATACGAAAGAACAAAAGCGCTTTTAACTCAAAAGAAAAGAGAAGTAGAAAAGCTGGCAGAAGCTTTATTAGATAAAGAGGTTCTGTTCCAAAGCGATGTGGAGACCTTAATAGGACCACGCCCGTATGAAGAAAGAAAACCTTTAGGAGTAGAGGATGACAAACACCATGAAGGTGGCATTAGTGAAGGTGTTCCACCTTATGATCCCAATGTTACAAATCAGGCGCCCGCAGCAAAATGAGTAACTCACCTGCAAAGAATAATATTCTAAAAAAAATACGCATGGCGTTGGCTCACCCAACGCCATTGCCTTTTCCTAAAAGTGAAGGAAATGAGTCTGTTTTCCAGCCCCTGCAACAGGACCTTGTTGTAGAATTTGCCGAGCAGTTTACCATGCTGCAGGGAAAGTTTATCTTTTGTGTTGATGATAAAGAATTGATAGAGGATTTTCAAAAGCTTTGTTACCAAAGCAAATGGACAAAAATTTATTGTGAAGAAGAAAAATGGAAGAATCTGATTAGTACAAACAGCCTTCATAATGATATAGCTACATGTGAAGCTTCAATTACAAGCTGCGAATTTTTAATAGCAAGAACAGGCAGTATTGTTTTAAGTTCTGTACATCAGGGCCGTATTCCGAGTGTTTATGCGCCTATACATATTTGCATAGCTTATACCTCTCAACTGGTTTACGATATCAAGGACGGCTTGGTTGGACTTAAAAATAAATATCGCCAATTCCTTCCTTCACTCATCAGTTTTGCTACCGGCCCCAGCAGAACTGCAGATATTGAAAAGACTTTGGTAGTTGGCGTTCATGGACCTAAAGAAGTTTATTGCTTTGTTGTGGATGATGCGCCCAGCCCTACCCTCGGCCCCCAAAGGTAAATTCCCACCCACAGCCCTAACTTATGTCAGAGAGTATTTATTATTAAGAGAAAGTGTAAACCTTGGATGTTATTTTTAATAATTGAATTTATTCATAAGACGATAATCGATAATGCAGGTACCACCAGGTAAAAAGATATTCTTCCTTTCCGATTTCCATTTAGGAGCACCTAATTCAGAAATAAGCCTTAAGAGAGAAAAGCTCATAGTTCAATTTCTTGAAGCAATAAAAAATGAAGCCTCAGAATTATTTATAGTGGGTGATCTTTTTGATTTCTGGTACGAATACAGCAAAGTAGTTCCAAGAGGTTATGTTAGAATATTGGGAAAGCTTGCAGAATTTACTGATTCTGGCATCCCGGTTCATTTTTTCGTTGGGAACCATGATATGTGGATGAAGAATTATTTTCAGAAAGAATTAAACATACCTGTCTATTTTGAACCAAAAGAATTTGAATTTAATAATAAACTGTTCTTTATAGGCCATGGTGATGGCCTTGGTCCCGGTGACCATGGATATAAAAGGTTAAAAAAGATATTCCGCAATCCATTTTGCCAATGGTTATTTGGAATTTTACCACCATATATTGGCATGGGGCTCGCTGACTATTTTAGCAGAAAAAGCAGGGCTGCCGCCGGAGGCTCTGAAGAACATTTCCTGGGTGAAGAAAATGAATGGCTGATCATTTATAGCAAAGAAATAGCAGCTAAGAAAAATATCAACTATTTTGTATTCGGCCACAGGCATTTACCTATTGATTTCCGATTATCAGAATTGTGCAGATATATTAATCTTGGTGACTGGATGAATTATTGTACCTACGCTGAATTTGATGGACAGCAAATGGTATTAAGGTCCTATACCGGCAAAGAAAACAAAATCATTAAAAACTGGTGAAGCAATTTCTAATCATATTATCTCTTCTCGGCTCTTTTTGTAGCAATAGCTATGCACAGAAAGATTCTTCTTTTTTATTGGTAAAGACCTACCAGGGTGATATTGCAGATGCAGCTATTGATAATCTGGACAATCTTTATATTATCTCCTCAACTGGAAACATAAAGAAATTTACACCTGAAGGTGATTCTGTTGTTTATGACCAGGTAAAACGGTACGGTCAGTTATATTCATTAGATGTTTCCAACCCATTAAAGATCCTATTGCTGTATAAAGATTTTTCCACTATCGTAATACTTGACAGGTTTTTTGCCTCTGTTGGAACCATTAATCTTAGAAATTATAACATCCTTCAACCTGTAGCCATAGGACTTTCTTATGATAATAATATTTGGGTATTTGACGAGTACGATAATAAACTTAAAAAAATAGATGAAAAGGGTACTCTTTTATTGGAGACTTCTGATTTCCGAACTATTTTCAGTGAAAGTATTAATCCGCAAAAAATAATAAGCGATAACAAGCTTGTTTATCTCGCCGACAGTGCGAATGGAATATTCATATTTGATAATTATGGAACTTACAAAAAGAAGATACCTCTTAAAAACTGGCAGAGTATAGCTATAAATAACAATTACGTTATTACTGCTAATAATCAGATCGTTAGCTTTTACAATACGGCTACTTTTATGGAAACACAAAAAAACACTCCGTTCTTTAAACCCTACTTACATTCATATGCCGGTTCTAATAAACTGATCACCTTTTCAAACAGTACTTTGCAGGTGTATCAACATAGATTTTAATGTTTCGTTTAAAGTAAATTTATCCTTTAGCCTCTTATGAATTCCTTCTTAAACTATGTATTTCTAAGTAACACTATAAGAGATTACTTATGGGTAATTGGGGTTATATTATTTGCACTTATCCTTAAAAGAGTTATTTCTAAATATATTGCCATTTTCCTTTGCAAGATCTTTCGAAGAATATGGAAAGCATTTGATCAGCAAACTTTCATAGAGTTGATAGTAAACCCGCTTGGAGTATTCTTTATAATTTCAGTTTCTATTGTAGCATTATTAACCTTAACTTTTCCCCATCAGATCAATTTCCATATTTATAAATATAGTTTCGCCGGGATTGTTTTCGCTATTGCTATTTCCATTCAGATCATTGTATTCACCTGGCTTCAATTAAGGATTATAGATTTTATTTCTTCGACTTTAGTAAGAAGATCATTGCGTACTAATGATCAAAACGATAACCAGCTTATCGTATTCTTTCGCGATTTCCTAAAGGTGATAATTGGAATCATCGGGGCATTACTTGTTCTTCGTTTTGCTTTTAAATATAATATTGGCAACTTGGTTACGGGATTAAGCATTGTAGGTGCTGCAATAGCTTTATCTCTCAGAGAAAGCCTGGAAAACCTGATCGCCTCTTTTATTATATTTTTCGATAAGCCTTTCAGCACGGGCGATACTGTAAAAGTCTTGAACATTACAGGAATTGTTGAAAAAATAGGATTAAGAAGCACACGCATCAGATCAGAGCAAAAAACATTTGTAACAGTTCCTAATAAGCAAATGGTAGATACTGTTTTAGATAACCAGTCACTGAGAACTTATCAAAAGAATGAGCTTATTCTTCAGCTAAGCCTGGATACTCCATCAGAAAAAATGGAAGAATTAATGAAGGAGATTCGTAAATACCTGGAGAATTATAATAAAGTGCAGAATTATAATGTTCTTTTTGCCGATATAAACGTTCAGGCATATGCCATATTAATAGAATTCTTTGTTCCCGCCGCCTATGTTTCCGAATTCAATAATATAAAACAACAGGTAAACCTCTTCATTCTGAAAACGGTAGAGAAGCTGGAAATTAAAATTGCCGGAACAGGAAAAACAATAATCACCCGCTAAAACCCCATAATCTAAACATTGGTATATTAATCAGCTAATCAGCTAATTACTCAATATTTCCGCCAGGTCCTGGTCAAACATACCGTGTTTGCCATACTCTATTACCCTTCCTATCTCCTTTCCATTTTTAAATACAATAATGGTTGGCACATTGGTAATATTAAATGTCTCCGATAAATGATGGATAGTTTTTTTATCATGATCAACTCCTATAACAGTGATCCTGTCAGGGTTTAAACCGGAAGCATCTGCCAATACAAAAAATTTAGGCATTACAAATTTGGTATCTCCACACCATGTACCGCCAAATACCAGAAAATTTACCGAATCCTTATTTCTTTTTAATTCCTGTAAAGCCTTTGAGTCAGGAGTATAACCTTGTTGATTCTTTTTGAACCATGAATACGAAGTGTCCGTCATTAGCTCCTGTCTTGAAATAAATCCTTTTACTACCTTATTACCTTCTGCGTCTTTTCCTATTTCATTTGTTTGGGCAAATACCATATTCAATGTAAACATCGCAAGGATGGCTAGTAATATCTTCTTCATTTTTAATAATTAATAAGGCTGATTGTAAAATTAAACTCGCAAAAATGGGAAAGGTGGTTAAGATTGTTAAAATTGTAGCTTGTTATAAATGAGCCTTTAAGTCCAAAAGAAAGGAACGGATCTTTTGTAATGATTGTATCATTTCAAACTTTTCTTTTGCCTGCCTGTTCTTTTTAAGAAACTCTTTTGCTCCTTCTAGGGTAAACTTTCTGCGCCTTAACAGATCGTGTATTAATTGAATATTCTTTATATCTACAGGTTTAAAATACCGGTCTCCTTTTCTATTCTTCCTTGGTTCCAGAATATCGAATTCATTTTCCCAATATCGGATCAGCGAAGTATTCACATTGAACATTGTAGCTACTTCTCCTATAGAATAATATTGCTTCTGGAATAAGATTTCATCTACAGGAACATCAATATGTTCAAATTCAGTTTCAATTTCCTTTGTTGACTTCCGTCCCCTTGATGATTTACCTGATTTTTGTTCTGGCAGGTTTTGCCCTGGCACCATATCCTTTTGCTCTTCCTGTCCCTCAAAGAATTCAAAAGTTATCTGCGATAAGGATTTATCCATACTGAAAGTTAACTCAAAAGGCAAAAGACAAAATCTAAAAGTTTTCATCTAAATCCCTAAAATCATAAAAATCCGGGTTCAGACTTAATCAAAACTCTGATTGGAGACAGATGCCCGTTTAAGAACCTGATCAAATTGTTGAGGGGTCAGATCATTATAAAAGAAATAGATAGGATCCAGCTTTTGACCATTCTTATGAACTTCATAATGACAATGTGGCCCTGTTGATTTCCCGGTTGAACCAACATAACCAATAAGATCACCGCGTTTAACTCTTTCACCTGTCCTTGCTTTTGTCCGCACCATATGGCCATATAATGTTTCATAGCCATATCCATGATCAATGATTACATGTATACCATAACCTCCGGCACTAAATCCTGCCATTGAAACTACCCCGTCGGCAGTTGCATAAATAGGTGTTCCTTGAGGCGCTGTAAAATCAAGACCAGGATGGAATTTTACAGTTTTATAAATGGGATCTATCCTATAACCGAATCCAGAGGCTATTCTGCTAAGATCTTTATTGCTGACAGGTTGAATAGCAGGAGTTGAAGCTAATAACCTTTCTTTATTGTTAATGAGGTTGTTTAATTCATCATATGATTTTTTTTGAACAGATATCCTTGAACTAAGGTTATTCATTGTGGTGTAAATAGAAGTAAGCAATTGCCTTGGCTCCATGCCTTCAACCTTTACTATTTCCTGTTGTTTCTCCAGTGCTTGCGCTCTTGCACTATCCGGAATAGGCTTCGCTTCAAAAATGCTCCTGTATACAGTATTATCTCTTTTTTCCAATTCGGACATCTGTTGTTGTATTGCTTTCAACTGATCGTCAAGCTGCTGATATTTATCTTTAAGGCGTTCATTTTGAGTTCGCATTAATTTTTCTGCAGGAGAACCAATAAACTGAAAAGCGAAATAAGAAATAATTGCTGATGTCACCAGTGCTGTTGCAATAAATCCAAATACACGTAAAAGTTTTACTCTGAGTGGAGTAACCAGCTTTTCATAGCGAAGTGTGTGCGTGTTATAGAAGTACTTAATCTTTTTCATAATGGCAGCTTCTGGCTATCATTGCTTGACCTCCAGTGCATATTGAATCATTACCTTTGCGCAACCCCAAAACAGGGGAAAACAAATATACTTGCATAAATAGCAAAAATCAATCTTTTATTGTGATGATGACCAGCGTTGATATACGTAATAAATTCCTTGAATTCTTTAGAGATAGACAGCACCAGATTGTTCCTTCTGCACCTATTGTAATAAAGAATGACCCTACCCTGATGTTTACGAACGCTGGTATGAATCAGTTCAAAGATTATTTCCTTGGCACAAAGCAAGCTCCCTATCCAAGGGTAGCAGATACACAAAAATGTCTTCGGGTCAGTGGAAAGCATAACGACCTTGAAGAAGTAGGTGTAGATACATATCATCATACAATGTTTGAAATGCTCGGCAATTGGAGCTTTGGTGATTATTTTAAAAAGGAAGCCATTGAATGGAGCTGGCAACTTTTAACATCAGTTTTAAATATCCCAGCAGAAAGACTTTATGTAACCATATTTGAAGGAGATAAATCAGAAGGATTACCAAAAGATGAAGAAGCATTCGCTGAATGGAAAAAATGGATCAATGAAGATAGAATCGTAATGGGAAAGAAAAAAGATAATTTCTGGGAAATGGGCGATACGGGACCGTGTGGTCCTTGCAGCGAAATCCATGTTGATACAAGGCCGGATGAAGAAAGAAAACAGGTGGAAGGGAAGTCGCTTGTGAATGCCGACCATCCGCAGGTGATCGAGATCTGGAACAATGTTTTCATCCAATTCAACCGGCTTAAAGATGGAACACTTCAGCCGCTGCCTGCACGACACGTGGATACAGGAATGGG
>JBJMLT010000199.1:0-4362 GCA_045805165.1 Flavisolibacter sp. | reverse complement strand
CATATTGGAATACTTTTAGGTTTTGACTTTTAACTTTTGACTTATTCACGTTATCCGATTCACGAAAATTGACGATTGACGATTGACGATTCACGATTCTTATTCACATAATATCCAGACACCCACCATTTTAGCGAATTATTTCAAAGATGTATGTGTTTTTTTCGTACTTTCAATCGGATTGCTTGTTATTAATCGATTATTAATTGGACATAAGTCCTTCTAAAAGAATTTATTAGTAATGAGCAATACAGGTCTATACTCTCCTGCATTTGAACACGATGCCTGCGGTATCGGTTTTGTCGCCAACTTTAAAAGCAATAAATCACATCAGATCGTTTCTGATGCCCTTACCATATTGGAAAATATGGAGCACAGAGGCGCCTGCGGCTGTGAGAACAATACAGGCGATGGAGCCGGTATAATGATCCAGATCCCGCACGAATTCTTCTTCGACGAATGTGTAAAGCTGGGCGTTCACCTTCCTTCTTATGGAAAATATGCAGTGGGAATGATCTTTTTTCCTAAAGATATTCGCCTAAAGGAAGAATGCCGTGATATATTCAACCGCGCTGCAGAAAAGCTGGGACTTGAGATACTGGCTTACAGAAAGGTTCCTGTTGATATTAATGACATAGGCATTACTGCTTTATCAGTAGAGCCCGAGATCGAGCAGGTTTTCATTGCCTGCCCCGATCATATTTCCAATCCTGATGTTTTTGAACGCAAGCTATTTGTCTTACGCAATTATTCCAGCCACACTATAAACAACACCGTTCGCAAAGATCCTATTGGATTTTATATAGCCTCATTGTCTTACAAAACGATAGTATATAAAGGTCAGCTCACAAGTCTTCAGGTGCGCAGCTACTTTACCGACCTTAGCAATAAAAGAGTTGTTTCTGCCTTTGGCCTGGTACATTCAAGATTCGCTACGAATACATTTCCTTCCTGGAAATTGGCTCAGCCTTTCCGGTATATAGCTCACAATGGAGAGATCAATACTCTTCAGGGAAATTTGAACTGGTTAAAAACAAGTGAAAAAGGTTTTATTTCTTCTTTCTTTTCGAAGGAAGAAATGGATATGCTGCTTCCGATAATTACTGCCGGACAATCAGATTCCGCTTGTCTTGATAACATGATCGAACTTCTAACTCTTTGTGGAAGGTCTCTTCCTCATGTTATGATGATGCTGATACCTGAAGCATGGGATGGAAATGAACAAATGGACCCGGTAAAGAAAGCCTTTTACGAATTCCACGCTTCTTTTATGGAACCATGGGATGGTCCGGCTTCTATTTGCTATACGGATGGAAAGATAATTGGTGCTACTCTTGACAGAAATGGATTGCGTCCCTCCCGTTATTGTGTTACAACAGATAACAGGGTCATAATGGCTTCTGAAACCGGAGTATTGCCTGTGAATCCAAAACTGATCAAAGAAAAAGGCCGTTTGCAACCTGGAAGAATGTTCATTGTCGATATGGAACAGGGAAGGATAATTAGTGATGAAGAGCTGAAAAGAACGATCTGTTCACAAAAACCATATGGAGAATGGCTGAATAAATATAAGATCCGGTTGGAAGAATTACCAGAACCAAGGGTTATGTTCACTCATTTGGAGCATGACCAGGTATATAAATATCAAAAGGCTTTTGGCTATTCAACCGAAGATCTTGAAACAATTATTACTCCGATGGCACTTGAAGGAAAAGAACCAATTGGTGCCATGGGATCTGATGTTCCTTTAGCTGTATTGAGCGATCAACCGCAACACCTTACAAGCTATTTCAAGCAACTGTTTGCACAGGTAACCAACCCACCAATTGATCCAATTCGTGAACGGTTGGTAATGTCCTTATCTACCTTCGCCGGAAATAATGGTAACCTGCTCAACGAAGATCCTCTCGCTTGTCATAGCGTTGCATTAAAGCATCCTGTTCTTACGAATTATGAATTGGAAAAGATCAGAAGTATTGATACAGGCATCTTCCAGGCCAAGACATTACAAACCTATTTCCGCGCGGATGGTAAAAAAGGATCACTGAAAGCAGGATTGGACAGATTATGCCGATATGCCATTGATGCAGTTGAAGATGGCTTTGAAGTATTGGTGCTGACTGACCGTGCCATTGATTCTGAGCATGCACCTATTCCTTCTTTACTGGCAACAGCTGCCGTTCACCATCATTTGATACGTAAAGGTTACCGGGGTAAAGTTGGATTGGTAGTAGAAGCCGGGGATATATGGGAGGTTCATCATTTTGCCTGTCTGATAGGATTTGGCGCCACCGCCATTAATCCTTACCTGGCTATATCCACAATAAGGGATATGCATTTGAGTGGCAAGATCCAGTCAGATCTAGATACAGAGCAGCTAAAAAAGAATTACATAAAAGCTGTTAATGATGGATTGCTGAAAGTATTTTCTAAAATGGGAATTTCAACATTGCAATCTTATCAGGGCGCACAAATATTTGAGATCATTGGCTTAAACAAAAACGTAGTAGATCAATATTTTACCGGAGCTACTTGTCGAATTGAAGGAATGGGTCTGGATGAAATTGCAAGAGAGGCATTGGCAAAACATCAGTTTGCATTTACAAGAAAAGATGTTCCTGTTGAAAGACTTCCTGTTGGTGGAATCTATCAATGGAAAAGAAAAGGAGAATTTCATCTTTTCAATCCACAGACCATTCATTTACTTCAATATTCAACAAGACAGAATGATTACAATACTTTCAAGAAATATTCGAAGCTGATCAACGATCAAAGTGAAAAAGCATGTACGCTAAGAAGTCTTTTTGAATTCAAAAGGAATCGCGTTTCAATACCTATAGACGAAGTTGAACCTGCAGAAAATATATACAAGAGATTTGCTACAGGTGCTATGAGCTTTGGCTCTATTTCTCATGAAGCACATTCTACTCTGGCCATTGCAATGAACCGCCTTGGAGCAAAAAGCAATACTGGTGAAGGTGGTGAAGATGAAATGCGTTATGAAACATTACCTAATGGAGATTCAATGAGATCTGCCATTAAGCAGGTGGCTTCAGCAAGATTTGGTGTGACCAGTTATTATCTGACAATGGCAGATGAACTTCAGATCAAAATGGCACAGGGTGCCAAGCCAGGAGAGGGAGGTCAATTACCAGGACATAAAGTAGATGAGTGGATCGGGAAAGTAAGACATTCTACTCCGGGTGTAGGACTAATTTCTCCTCCTCCTCACCATGATATTTATTCTATTGAAGACCTTGCCCAATTAATATTCGATCTTAAGAATGCAAATAGAAATGCAAGAATAAGTGTTAAGCTGGTATCTAAAGCTGGTGTAGGAACAATAGCTGCAGGCGTAGCAAAAGCAAAAGCAGATGTAATATTAATCGCAGGACACGATGGTGGCACCGGAGCATCTCCAATCAGTTCAATTAAGCATGCAGGCTTACCCTGGGAACTTGGATTAGCTGAAACACATCAAACCCTTGTAAAAAATAAATTACGAAGCAGAGTGATTGTTCAATCTGACGGACAATTAAGAACCGGAAGAGATATTGCCGTCGCTACATTATTGGGAGCTGAAGAATGGGGAATTGCAACTGCTGCCTTAGTAGTAGAAGGATGCATAATGATGCGCAAATGTCATTTAAATACATGTCCTGTTGGTGTAGCCACCCAGGATCCAGAATTACGTAAGCGTTTTAATGGAGATGCAGATCATGTAGTTAATTTCTTCAAATTCATTACTCAGGAATTAAGGGAGATCATGGCCGAACTGGGCTTCCGCACTATTAATGAAATGGTGGGACAGGTAGATTGTCTGGAGCCTAAAAAAGACATACATCACTGGAAATACAGTAAGCTGGATTTGTCTCCTATCTTGTATAAAGAACCAGGTTCTTTATATACCGGATTATACAAGCAGGAAGAACAAGATCACGGATTAGATAATCTGTTAGACTGGAAATTACTTAAAGCTGCAGCACCTGCTCTTACAGGAAAAGAAAAAGTATTTGCAACATTTCCGATCATTAATACAGATCGCACTGTAGGTACAATACTTTCCAATGAGATCTCGAAGAAGTACAAATCGGAAGGTCTTCCGGAAGATACTTTACATTTTAAATTTACAGGAACCGCAGGACAAAGCTTTGGAGCGTTTAATACTAAAGGAGTAACACTTGAACTGGAAGGCGATGCTAATGATTATTTTGGCAAAGGTCTTTCCGGCGCCAAACTGATTGTTTATCCTTCAAGTCACGCTGCATTTATTCCTGAAGAAAATATAATTATAGGCAATGTTGCATTTTATGGCGCTACCTCAGGATCTTCCTATATAAGAGGAAAAGCAGGAGAACGCTT
>JBJMLT010000198.1:0-2036 GCA_045805165.1 Flavisolibacter sp. | reverse complement strand
AAATCCATAAAAAAAAAACATCCGATCTAATACACGAAATAAATGCGTGGATATAAAAGATCCATACAATGCCGAGAAAGATGTGATTTTCTTTAAGGACAAGCCAGACATGTACTTCGAGTTGAACGCCGGTCAATTCGCCATTTTCTATCCCGAAGATGTCCATGCGCCCATGATCGGTGAAGGCCCGATAAAGAAACTGGTAGTGAAAGTGAGGATGTGAGAAGAATGGTAGATGGTGGATGGAAGATGATAGTTCAAAGTTAAAAGTGGAAAGGCAAAGACTCAGTTTTGAACTTTAAACTCTGAAGTTTCTCACAGCTTGCAGCTAGTGCCTCGCAGCTCAATTCGTGTAAATCGCAATAATTCGTGTAATCAATGAATAAAAAAGAAGAAATATTAAAACTCATTCCCCAACAAGGTGTACTGCCTTTATATTTTTATAAGGATACGGATGTAAGCGTTGAAGTGTTAAAAGCATTATACAGCGGCGGCATCAGGGCAGTTGAATATACCAATCGCGGAGAGGCGGCGTTAAAGAATTTTGAAAAGATGCGTGCCATCTGCGATACAGAATTAAAAGGAATGTATCTCGGCGTAGGCACAATCAAGAACGCACAATCTGCACAACAATTCATAGATGCAGGTGCAGATTATTTGATCAGTCCGGGACTGGTGGAAGACGCCATAAAAGTTGCTGATGCCAACAACATGCTCTGGGTTCCGGGATGTATGACACCAACTGAAATCATTAAGGCAGAACAATTGGGTGCCAGGATGGTTAAATTGTTTCCAGGTAATATCCTGGGTCCTGCTTTTCTAAGTGCGATCAAAGAACTATTTCCAAATCTTCTCTTCATGCCCACAGGCGGTGTTGAACTGGATAAGGAAAATCTTTCGGGCTGGTTCAAAGCCGGTGTTTGTGCGGTTGGAATGGGAAGTAAACTAATTACCAAATCTGCATTGGAGAATAAGGACTATGATAGAATAAAGAATGATACGGTGAAGGCGGTGCAGATGATAAAAGAAGTTCGCGGCTAATCATTGCTAATAATTGCTTTCTATAAATAATCAACATGCCCATCAATCCGAATACGACAGGAACTGAGCCCGCTTTCGTGAACAAAACATTGACCAGGATTGGAAAATACAGGTGGACCATTTGTGGTTTATTGTTCTTTGCTACAACTATCAACTATCTCGACCGCCAGGTATTGAGTCTTACGTGGAAAGATTTCCTGGTGCCTGAATTTCACTGGACTGATAATGATTATGGGACCATCACTGCATTGTTTTCAATTTTTTATGCAGTATCCATGTTATTCGCGGGAAGATTTGTTGATTGGATGGATACAAGAAGAGGATTTTTATGGGCCATAGGAATATGGTCCATCGGTGCCTGCCTTCATGCTTTTTGCGGCATAGCTACATCAGGAATACTTGCTGGTAACTGGACTGCCAACTTTGAGAATGCAAAAGCTACGATCGCCACGATTGATAATGTGGCTAGAGTAACTTCAGTTAGTGTTACTCTTTTCATATTTGCACGATTTGTATTGGCATTAGGCGAAGCAGGTAACTTTCCCGCTGCTATAAAAGCAACAGCGGAATATTTTCCCAAAAAAGATCGCGCATTGTCCACGAGTATATTTAATGCAGGTGCTACAGTCGGAGCGTTGGCTGCTCCGGTTACGATCCCATTTATAGCAAAGGCCTGGGGATGGGAGATGTCGTTCTTGCTAATTGGTGCATTAGGCTTTATTTGGATGGGATTTTGGGTTTTTTTTTACAAAAAGCCTGAACTACATCCAAAGGTGAGCAAGGCTGAATTAGAATACATTCAACAAGATATTGTACAGCATGATCCCTTATTAGAGCCGGTCGTAGCAGGCAAAAAATTATCATTTACTGACTGTTTTAAATACAAACAAACCTGGGCATTTGCTTTCGGAAAGTTCATGACAGATGGTGTCTGGTGGTTCTATCTCTTTTGGACGCCTGCGTTTTTGTAAGAGATTTTTTTATTTATTTTGTTT
>JBJMLT010000197.1:0-12832 GCA_045805165.1 Flavisolibacter sp. | reverse complement strand
CAATCCGATGGACTTGATCGTACTTTCCACTCTTTGCATGCTCTCTTTTACCGCATTATCCGGCAAGCCAACGATCAGATAACTGGTGCCAGATGCCATCCAGTTAACCTCAACTGTAATAGTAATTGCTTCTACACCGTAAACAGCGCTTCCAAAAGTTTTAATTAACATAGAGTGGATTAATCTATAAAGCTGCAAGTAAGCCAAAAAGAATGAACTGAAAAAAATTAGCGACACGGCAAAACATTTGCATAAGAAGTTTAAACGACGAACTCATGAAAAAGTATTCTAATCTTTGGCTTTATGCAGTAGCATTGGCAATAACATTATCCTCCTGCCAGGTAGTTGGCGGAATATTTAAAGCAGGTGTATGGGTGGGCATTGTAATAGTAGTATTGGTGATTTTACTTATTTTGTGGTTAGTTGGAAGAGGAAGATCTTAAATACAGTTGACAAGTTGAAAAGTTGACAAGTTGACAAGGAATGCCAGGTCAATAAAAAGACCGCATTATGGTCTGATAGCTAGAAGCTATAAGCTAATAGCTAATAGCTACCAGCTTAATTCACGATCCCACGATTCCCGATCATTGACGATTGACGATTGACGATTCACGATTGACGATTGACGATTCACGATTAACGTACCTTGTGCTAGCTCATGCTTAAGCGATCTACCATACAACTACTGCGATTTCATTTTTCATTATTCCTTTTACCAGTTTATTTATTCGCTTTAAGCCAGGTGCCGGTCATCAATGCGAAAAAAGCAGTCATGCTTTTTTTTGTGCTTCATGCATTAGTCTACCCATCCAGCAATGGATATAATTCATTTATGGATAAAGACGAAACGCCTATCGGAGGCTTGTCTAAGCCTATGCTTCCAACAAGAGAGCTTTACCTTTTATCTGTTATAATGGATTTTATAGCCGTACTTATTTCATTATACATAGATACTCTTCTGGCCATGGGTATTTTACTCTACATAGCCGCTTCAAGATGTTATAGCTACCGCGGTATCAGATTAAAGAAGTATCCTTTTTCTGGTTTTATTATCGTTTTTTTCTTTCAGGGTGCCTTTATTTTCTTTCTTACGTTTTATAGTATTCAGTCAGGCCCTAAACTGCCTGTGCCTTTAATTCCCTGCTTGATCTCGAGCCTGTTGATCGGATCTCTCTATCCATTGACGCAGATCTATCAGCACAAAGAAGATAAAGAAGACGGAGTTACTACTTTAAGCTATTTTTTAGGCAAAAAAGGAACTTTCGTTTTTAGTCTAGTTTTGTTTTTATCCGCAACCATTCTCCTTTTCTTTCGTTTTAATTTACAGGGACATAATAATTATTTTATCTATTACCTTTTGATTATGCTGCCGGTTGTAATTTATTTTTTAAAGTGGATGAGACAGGTATGGAAGAATGCAGAGGAAGCCAGTTTTTCAAATAGCCTTAGAATGAATATCCTCTCCACTGCGTGCACAACATTATTTTTTACCATTCTAATTATTCTTAACCATTGAGCAAAATAATATCCATAGGAACTACAGTACCCAATTATTGTCATCAGCAGGATGACATATTAAATTTTATGCAGACTATATATTGCCGCAACGAAGCAGAAAAAAGGAAATTGAAATATCTGTACCATCAAAGTGGAATTGATCAGCGTTATTCTGTGATTCCGGATTATAGCAAGTCTATTCATGAATGGAAGTTTTATCCGCAAACTGAAAACCTGGATCCATTTCCCTCGCTGGAACAAAGAATGGCTATTTATAATAAACAGGCACCTCTGCTCTCTGTTGATGCTATTCGAAATTGTCTTAATCATTTGCATGACCCCAAAAAGATCACGCATCTTATAACGGTAAGCTGTACTGGCATGAGCGCTCCGGGACTTGATCTTCAGATAATGGACCTAATGGATTTTGAAAACAATATATTCAGGACCTCTATTAATTTTATGGGCTGCTATGCTGCTATTCATGCCTTAAAAATAGCAGATGTTATATGCCAGTCAGATAAAAATGCCGGAGTACTTATAGTCTGTACCGAATTATGCACATTGCATTTTCAAAGAGAAAATACTCTCAATAATATTACTTCTTCCTTGCTGTTTGGAGATGGATCCGCTGCCGCATTAATTACTTCCTCAGATAATAGATTTGAAGGTCTGCAAATCGATAACTTTTATAGTGAGATAATCCCAAAAGGAAAAAGAGATATGGCTTGGGAGCTTTCATCTTCAGGCTTTTTAATGACTTTGAGTAATTACATACCTGACCTTATAGAAGAAGATTTCGCTCAGGTAGTAGAGAAAGCAACCTTTCAGGCAAATATTAATTTGACAGATATTACACATTGGTGCATTCATCCGGGAGGAAAAAGAGTGCTTGAGGCCATCCATAATTGCTTATCCTTCACCCATGATCAATTGAAAACCTCTTATAAAGTATTAAAAGAATTTGGCAACCTTTCTTCAGCGACCATTTTATTTGTAATGAAAGAAATGCTTGCCGAAAAGAAAAATATAAAGAAGTTATTTGGAGCCGCATTCGGACCCGGATTAACGGTTGAAACATTTTTAGCCCATTATTAATGCCCTCCTTCCACCATCGCTCATATAAAAAAGAATTGCTAGATAGAGATGATATTCTTTTTGAAGATATTAAAAGGAATATGATAGAATTGGATTTTATTAATCGAAAGCTGGGTGGTCATGATATAACCCTGGATGGTATTGTTGAACTTATAAGATACCAGATGCCTTTTAATAAAATATGTACAATTGTAGAAATAGGCTCTGGCGGAGGAGATAACTTAAGAGCTATTAAAAAATGGGCAGAGCATATCCATTTCCCAATTGAACTTACTGGCATTGATATAAACAAAGAGTGTATTCAGTATGCTAATAAAAATAATGAGAATGTGGGAATTTACTTCATACATGCAGACTATAAAGATGTGAACTTTAAAAACAAACCCGATATTATTTTCTCCTCTTTATTCTGCCACCACTTTACTGAGGAAGAATTGGTTTTCCAGCTACAGTGGATGAAAGAGAATAGTGAATTGGGATTTTTTATAAATGATCTGCAGAGGCATCCGGTTGCGTATTACAGTATTAAGATGCTTACAAAATTATTTTCACATAGTTATCTTGTTAAGAATGATGCTCCTCTTTCAGTTTTACGTGGATTTAAAAGAAAAGAATGGGAACAATTATTTTTACAAGCAAGCCTGGGACCTTTTTCCTGCCAATGGAAATGGGCCTTTCGGTGGTTGATCACTTACTGTAATGAATAACAATATTCATAAAGAATTTGAGGTTGCTATTGCCGGTGGAGGACTGGCAGGCTTAAGCGCTGCTATACAATTAAGAGATACCGGACATTCCGTAGTTGTTATTGAAAAAGAAAAATATCCATTCCATAAATTATGCGGAGAATATTTAAGTCTTGAAGCGGTTCCTCATTTAAAAAGATTAGGATTCAATATTGACTCCTTGAACTTACCAGTAATTGATACCTTATTTCTTTCCGCGCCCAATGGCAGATCATTAACTATAGAACTTCCTTTAGGGGGCATCGGCATCAGCAGATATTTACTGGATCAATCATTAGCCAATATAGCCAGGGTAAAAGGTGCGTCTGTATTGGAAGAAGCGAAAGTAACAGACATTCAATTCGATAATGATTATTCGATCATGATATCAACCCCGCGGGTTAATGATTTAACTATTAAAGCAAAACTGTGCTGCGCTGCTTATGGAAAACGGAGCAATATAGATGTAAAATGGAAAAGAAGTTTTTTAGAACATCACAATAAACGACTTGATAATTATATTGCTGTAAAATATCATGTTCATTCCAACCACAAGAAAAATATAATTGAATTGCACAATTTTGAAAATGGTTATTGTGGTTTTTCAGCTATTGAAAATAATACCTCCTGCCTTTGTTATATGACAAAAGCAGAAGATCTTAAAAAAAGTGGCAATTCTATTCAAAGGATGGAAAAGGATATACTGCATAGAAATCCTCATTTAAAAAAGATATTTACCGGATCTGAAATAATAAAGGATTTTCCCATCACAATATCACAGATCAATTTTAATAGGAAATCCTTAATTGAAAATAATGTCATTATGCTGGGCGATGCCGCTGGTATGATCAGTCCACTTTGCGGAAATGGAATGAGTATTGCTCTCCATTCTTCAAAAATAGCTGTGCATTTTATTGATCAGTTCCTTAATAATGCTTTATCAAGACATCAAATGGAGCAATTGTATGTTGCTGAATGGAAAAAGAATTTTTCAGGGAGAATGAGAACTGGTCGAATTTTGCAATCATTTTTCGGAAGTAACCAGCTAAGTAATTTGCTCGTAGGAACATTTTCTTTGTTTCCATTTATGGCAAAGCCGGTAGTGCGACGAACACATGGGAAAGAATTTTGATCATTCATTTGGATTAAGAATAAATTTAAACAGATGGGAAATAAGAAAAAGACATTGGTATTAGGAGCTTCACCAAACCCCGGAAGATATAGTTATCTGGCCGTACAAAGATTAAGGGCACACGATCACCCTGTAGTAGCTATTGGTAAAAGGATAGGAAAGGTAGCTGATGTGGAAATACATAAAGATCATTTACCGGAAGCTGATGTTGATACTATTACTTTATATCTCAATCCGAATAATCAGATAGAGTATTATGATTACATTTTAAATCTTCAGCCTAAGCGAATCATTTTCAATCCGGGTACCGAAAACGATGCCCTTATTGAAAAAGCTAAGCAAAATAATATACAGCCTGTCATTGCCTGCACTTTAGTAATGTTAAGTACAGGCCAATACTAACATGATCATGCTAAATAGAATATTTACTATACAGCTCGAGTAATTCTACTTATTCTTATTAAAATTTCTTTCATACCTTTTGCCAGGCAATAATTTTTTAGAAATATTGCAAACCGTACCAGTATGAAATGCAGTGATTTACTGCAAAAAAGTTATTTATTAACTTTTTAAATCTATATCCAATGAAATCCATGAAAAACAGCGCAGTCTGCGTACTGTTATTAATTTGCTGGTATGGTTCACAAGCACAGTCAGATAAAAAAGTGCCGGTCACTGAACCTGATTATCATAAACCTTTACTTTTCTCAGATCTTCCTGACCGCTTACTGTTACAACCTTCATTGCTTGATACCCTCTTTAAATTAGAAGTTGGAAAGGAATTAACAAGCAGGATATCAGAACAATTTTTATTGAAAGGAGTTGTTGTATCAAGATCCACTGATCCAAATCCTTCCATTCAAAGTGTCGTAATACGCTGTACAAACAGAAGGAATAGCACATTTACTTTTACTCGCATAGTTTCAAAAGAACGTTTAACTGGTTATTCCGGACGTATAATCAGTTTATCGAATGGAGATGCTTATGAAATAAAGCAGGAAAATGGTAATTATTATCTCATAAAAAAAAATCTGTATGATATTATAAGTGAGTAAACCAACCAGCACTCTCTTATATTTTACAACCTGTATCCAATGAAGAACCTTAGAAAATATATTATATCATTTCATTTGGCAATTCTGTGCATAGTGAGCTATAGCCAGATTCCTGTATTAAATAGCTACCCGGTTGCTAAAGCAACCATATATCTTGATTTTGATGGACAAACAGTAAGCGGCACAAGCTGGAATATTAATGGTCCTATAGTATGCGGCCCAGCAAATCTTACATCGGACAGGATCACGGAAATAGTCAACCGCGTTTCAGAAGATTACAGACCCTTTGCCATTAATATTACTACAGATTCAACAATGTACTGGGCTGCTCCTGCAAATCAAAGAATACGGATAATTTTAACCGTTACCAATGGGTGGTATGGCTCATCTGCCGGCGGAGTTTCTTACATTGGTTCATTTACATGGGGAGATAATACTCCTTCATTTGTATTCACTTCTTTACTTCAGTACAATGCCAAATATATCGGAGAAGCCGTTTCTCATGAAGCGGGCCATACTTTAGGACTTCGCCATCAATCCTCTTACGATATTAATTGCGCCAAATTATCCGAATATAATCCGGGAACAGGTTCAGGTGAAATATCATGGGCCCCTATTATGGGTTTAGGATATTATAAAAATCAAACGCTGTGGCATAATGGATCGAATCCTTTTGGTTGCAATGATATGCAGGACGATCTTGGAATTATAAAAAGCAATATAATTGAAGGCTACAGAATGGATGATCATGGTAATGATGCCTCCCAGGCCACTCAGGCAAGTTTTTCAAATAATCAGTTTGCTCTGCCGGGAATCATTGAAACTCAAAATGACAAGGACATGATCCAGTTTCAAATCCCTTCATTTGGCAATTTTCATTTGGACGCTATTCCATTTAATATTGGTTCGAATGACGCGGGTTCCGATCTTGATATACAATTGGATCTTTATCAAAATGATCAAACATTGATTGGAACGTATAATCCTATCTATCTTTTAAGTTCATCAATAGATACAATATTAAATCCGGGAACATATTACATCAGAGTTCAGGCAAAAGGCAATATGTATGCACCTGAATATGCTAGCCTGGGATCTTACACTTTAAATGCCATGTTTATTCCTGGAACCGTTCTGCCAATTCATAAGCTCCAGCTGAATGGAAAATATGAAAATGGAAAGAACAGACTGGATTGGACAATTATAGCTGATGAACCAATTACTGGCCAATTCATTGAAATATCATTGAATGGAAGAGATTTTAATTGGCTGGCAGATCCTGGAAAAGACAGCCGGTCGTTTTATGCAACTTCTGCAAATACTGATATCGTCTATTACAGGATAAAACTGACTCTATCACCAGGACAGGTTAGCTATTCTAATATAGTGGCATTAAAGCAGGAACATTCAAAACAGTCGCCGGATCTGAAAAGTACTGTTATAAGAAATACACTTACAGTCGTAAGTCCAACATCTTATAATTACGTCATCTGCGACTTGGGCGGCATGATAATTTATAAAGGAATTATCACAGAAGGAAGCACTGATATTATAACAGCTAAATGTACCACCGGAATGTATATCATCCGGTTCTACAATAATACAGAAGAGATTTCGAAAAAGTTCATTGTACAATAAGACATAAGTTGACTTTCAATTGAACAAAGGTCTTGCAGCTAATAGCTAGCAACTAGTAGCTGATAGCTATTAGCTGACTGCTGACTGCCGACCGCCGACCGCCGATAGCTAATAACACTTGGTTGACTGATTGATTTTTATTAACTTAGAAAAACTTCTTTATTTATGCGTTGGAGAAAATTCAATGGAGAAACCATAGATCTGCCCATTTATAATGCTGTTGAAAATGCTATTAAAAAAGAAACAGAAAATGGTTATCGACTAAAAGTTTGTATCGGCACCGATTCCCAGGTCAAAGGCCAGGAAACGGAATTTGCCACAGTTATTGTTTTCTTAAGAGAAGGCCATGGTGGCTTTATGTTCATTCATAACGAACGTACGCGTCAGAAATACTCGATAAAAGAAAGAATGTTGGTGGAAGTTGCCAAGAGTATTGAGATTGCATATGATTTGTGCAATCTTTTTACTTTATATAATGTTGATATGGAAGTTCATGCCGACATTAATACCAATCCGCATTTTAAAAGTAATGATGCACTTAAGGAAGCAATGGGTTATATACTTGGAATGGGCTTTGCCTTCAAAGCCAAGCCTGAAGCATTTGCAAGCAGTAGCTGTGCTAATAAGGTCGTGAACTAATATCAGGAATTTGCAGGGATCGGTAATAAGTCAAAAGTTAAAACTCAAAACCTAAAAGTACATATAGCTCGGTATCTTTTTTGTTTCACGCAAAGAGGCAAAGGAGGTAAGGGCGCAAAGGGGTGATTAATTATTTATTATTGATTATTTATTATTAGAATCATCCTGATTTGTATTTTTGAACCCTAATAAATAAAACAGGAAACTAAAAAGCAAGATCCCATTTTTTCATTTCTCCTTTTACATTTTTCCTTCTACTCCACTTAAAGCGTATCAAAGCCAACTCAAAGCCATATCAAAGCCAACTCAAAGCCAACTATAAGCCAACCTCCAGTCAACCATAATGCCTCCCCGAACCTTATCACCTAAATCCCCCTAACATTAAAATGCTAACCCCTAATTGAGGATTTTCCATTTTATCATTTTGTAATTTGGAATTGGGAATTAGTTATTGGGAATTGGATGAAAACCTAATTCACGATCCCCCGATTCCCGAACATTGACGATTGACGATTGACGATTGACGACCTTATTGACGATTGACGATTGACGATTGACGACCTCATTGACGATTGACGATTGACGATTCACGATGGACGTTTCCCGATTATACAATTGCTCCAGCTTTCTGCTGTCTCTTTCAGCAAAGGAGAAGGTAATAAGCACCATTATAAATAAAAAGACCACGAGATACTTTTCCGCAATTATAATCTTCATAAAGAGGTAAACTTGGATAAAGTTAATTATTAAACCTTTCCATCAGAAACTATGCAATTTATTCATCTCATTAATAAAATTAAGGAGTTGCTTTGCTCCTGTCCTTTTAATTGCTGAGGTAACAAAAAAAGGTGGTGGTTCTTCCCACGAATTTTGTAAGGCATTCATAAATTCATTTACATGTCTGGCCGCTTCTCTTTGAGTGCTTTTATCAGATTTTGTAAAAACAATTGCAAATGGCACTTTCCACCCTCCAAGCTGATTAATGAAATCAAGATCTATTTTCTGTGGCTCCAGCCTGCTATCTATTAATGCAAATAAATTTACCAGCGATGTTCTGTTACGAATATATTCACTGATCATTTTCTGCCAGTTCTTTCTCTGTGCCTGTGATCGTTTTGCATAACCGTATCCAGGTAGATCTACCAGGTACCACTCTTTTTTATCACTTGAAACAATTTTAAAATGATTGATCAGTTGCGTTTTGCCCGGTGAAGATGATATTTTGGCCAATTCCTTTTTATTGGTGATCATATTTATCAATGATGATTTACCAACATTACTGCGACCAATAAAAGCATATTCTGGTCTGTCAGGCTTTGGACATTTATCAATGGATGGACTGCTGATAAGGTAGGAAGCATGGGTGATCTCCATGAAGACAAATGTACAATTAGCTAATTGGTTTATTTTCGCCTGTCTATGAATGAATTTCCACATGATGTAGTGAAGCCTTTTAAAGAAAATAAAGGAAAGAAAGAGCAGGTAGGTGAAATGTTTGATGCCATAGCTGGAAAGTATGATTTCATGAACCGGTTACTAACCATTGGTATAGACGTAAAATGGCGAAGAAAAGCTATTATGAAGTTCATGAATGATCAGCCATCCCATCTTTTAGACGTTGCTACCGGAACTGGCGATATGGCTATAATGGCTATGAAGCTCCTTCATCCCAATAAAATAACCGGTATTGATATTTCCGAAAAGATGTTAGAATTAGGAAAAGAAAAGGTTGAAAATGAAGGCCTTAGCTCCCAAATCCAACTGGTTAAAGGAGATAGCGAAACAATAAACTTCCCTAATAATACGTTTGATGGCGTAATGGTGGCCTTTGGGGTAAGGAATTTTGAGAACCTGGAAAAAGGACTATTGGAAATATTAAGGGTTTTAAAACCCGGAGGAAGATTGGTGGTGCTTGAATGCAGCAAACCCAGAATACCAGGAATCAGAACTCTATATAATTGGTATATGGGTTTTGTAGTTCCACAATTAGCAAAATGGTTCAGCCAGAGCAAAAAAGCATATCAATATTTAAACAGATCCGTTCTTGCATTTCCGGACAGACAAGCGTTTGTTTCCATTTTATCAGGAACCGGATTTTCCGATACCGAATGTAAACCACTAAGCTTAGGAATATGTTGTATATACAGCGGACGAAAGCCAATCAATTGATCAGGATCTTATTTTTATTGGTTCTACTTCATTTATCATTTTATTCAATAGCACAAAAGGAAATTTACAGGGAAGAGCAGGATATCAAACCTTACTATTTTGGTCTCACACTTTCAGGTGTAATTTCACACTTTCAATTAGAGAATCATTCCAGCTTTTTGCAACAGGATAGTATTCTGGTTGCCGAAGCACCTAATACTCCTGGTATATCTTTAAGACTAGTTGCAGCTCTAAACGTTACCGACCGCTTTGAACTTAGGTTTAATCCTGGTCTCATCTTTACCAACCGCCCAATTGTTTATAAATTGAAATATGCTGATATCGATCAGGGATTTAATGTGCAGAAAAGCGTAGAGTCCATACTTACAACATTTCCCCTGGATATAAAATTCAAATCGGATAGGATTGGCAATTTTCGGGTTTATATGTTAGGAGGTGCTAAAATAGATATGGACCTTGCTTCAAATGCAAAAGCCCGCAAAGCAGACGACATGATCCAGATCAGTAAATATACCTATGGATGGGAGGCCGGCTTTGGCTTTAACTTCTATCGTAAAAGTGTTACCGTGTCTCCTGAAATAAAATTTAGCAGCGGAGTTAATAATATTCATTCCCGGAATGATAATTTAAATTATTCCAGAGTTCTCGACCGCATCCAATCAAGGATGATAATTATTTCCCTTCATCTGGAAGGATAGAATTCACTAAGTGAAGCCTTACATTTTATAATCCCATCTCCTGAATTAATCACAATTCATTATTAATTATTAATAGTACGCATGTTAAATGAATTATTGATTCTTCCCGATTCCCGATACACGGAAATTGACGATTGACGATTGACGATTGACGAATTAAAGTTCCAGCACTTTATGCCATATCTCTTCAACCACCGGTATGCCATGTTGAAGATTAAATTGGCGGGTGGAGAGGCTATTTTCACCAGGATACTTTATTGTAGCACTTTCTTCTGATAATTGACTGCCTTTTGTAAATTCTAAGATCTGAGTGATCAGGTCTTCATTCCATTTTTGTGGATGGATAGATAGAAAAAATTGAGACAATCCATATTCTTTTCCCGAATTTGAAATTGTGGCTGTTGATTTCCCCTCGCTTAAAAGTGTAACTAAAAGATCCATCATAAGAGATAATCCGGAGCCTTTCCATAAACCTATTGGCAGTGGCCTTTTGGATTTCCTTATAGAAGCTGGATCTTTTGTTAACTGACCATTTGAATCAAATCCCCCTTCAAATGGTAATGGCTTTTCATTCAGTTGATATTCCTGCATTTTCCCATACGAATATTGAGATAATGCCATATCGAGAACTATATTTCCATCTTTGCAAGGGATAGCTATGATTATTGGATTGTTTCCCAACCGCGGTTCCTTTCCTCCCCATGGCGGCATATTAGCAATAGTATTAGTAGTACAAAAACCTATGCAGCCTTCATTAGCAGCCTGCCATCCATAAGTTCCTCCACGCATCCAGTGATTCGTATTTCTTACTGCAACACAACCTATTCCATTTTGTTTTGACAACTCTACCGCTCTGCGCATCGCAAGAGTGGCTATGTACATTCCTGGTCCCAAATGTCCATCCCATTGCTCTATGGCTCCATTAATTCCAATTGTTTCAGGTTCTGCTGCGGGATTTATTAGCTTTTCTTTCACATACTGTATAAAAACTGGAAAGCGGTTTAGTCCATGAGAATAAACGCCGTCTAGACTATTCCCTGCAAAAATAGCGGCGCATACCTCTGCCTTTGCCTCCGGAAATCCATATTTGATTAATACCCTATTAAATTCTTTCTTCATTTCATCGAAAGAAATCCTCATTGTATTTAATTGAGCAGATAAATGAAATTCTCAGTAATTGTTCGAAGTTAATATGATAAAAACGGGTTTTTACTAGTATTCATTTATATATCGGCAAGGAATTGCACATATCCATATAAATATGTATTTTTCGACCCCTTAGAGTCCAATATGCACCAACTGCTTCTACAAATTGATCTTAATTTTACCGATTACAAAAGGGGACTTCTGGCTTTTATTACAGCATTTGTTGCAGCCATGATTGTTATGCCTCCCTTGATCCGTTTAATCTACAGGTTCAAATTATTTGATGTTCCGGATAACCGCAAAGAACATAGTACACCAATTCCTACTATGGGTGGCATCGCCAGTGGTATAGGTATGATGGTAGGTTGCGCACTGTGGTTCCCTTTCTCCCGGGACATATTCATTATATGCTTCTTTTTTTCTATTGGTGTTTTACTGGCCATAGGCATTATGGACGATATTAAGAACCTTCCTGCAAGATATAAGCTGGCCATTCAATTAGCAGTTGCCTTGTTAATAGCATCAAGCGGCGTACGCATTGCCAACTTTAATGGATTACTGGGAATTCATGAATTAACGCTAACTGCACAATACAGCTTCACTATATTGGTAATTGCCGGCATAACAAACTCATTTAACCTTTTAGACGGAATAGATGGATTAGCAGGAGGACTTGGCTTTATGAGTCTGACTATATTGGGAATTTTTCTAACAATATCAAATGATGCAACATCGGCTATTATTTCGTTTGCATTAGCTGGCGGCCTATTAGGATTTTTATACTATAATTTTAATCCAGCCCGCATATTTATGGGCGATACCGGATCCCTCGTGCTTGGATTTGTTGTGGCAGTGCTTTGTGCAAGACTCATTCAAATTAATACGGGTATTCATCATTCCACCATTTTACCACATACACCTGTTTTTGTATTAAGCATTGTAGCCATTCCCGTTTTTGATGCTTTGCGCGTATTTGCCATACGAATATGTAATGGCAAGTCCCCTTTCAGTGCTGATAAAAATCATATTCATCAT
>JBJMLT010000196.1:0-10259 GCA_045805165.1 Flavisolibacter sp. | reverse complement strand
TAAAGGTGGAAATTATGGTTGGAACGTAAAAGAGGGATCTCATTGTTTTGATACAGATAGTGATTTGTTAGAGCGCAGCAGTTGTCCGGTTACCGATTCTGCAGGCAAGCCCCTGATCGATCCGATAATTGAATTGGTGAATTCTGCAAATCCCAAAGGTGGTGGAATTGCTCTTACCATTATCGGTGGATATGTGTATAGAGGAACGGCTGTTTCTTCTCTTCAGGGCAAATATATTTTTGGAACATTTTCGCAGAATGGACAGCCAAATGCAAAAGTATATATGGCTACAAATGCTACAACTGGTCCATGGCCTTGGCAGGAGCTGACATTAAAAGGTTTTCAGCCAAACCTCGGAATGTATCTGAAAGGATTTGGTCAGGATCAATCGGGAGAGGTCTATCTCGCTACATCTTCACAATTAGGTATTAGCGGAACAACAGGAAAAATTTACAAGCTGATTAATCAATAATAACAAAGGGAAGTTATTTAATAAATTTATTTTCTTTTAAATGACCAACAGATAATAAATGACTTCCCTTTTAATTTCATCAGTTGCCTTGAAAGCTACAAGCTTTAACTTCTTTTAATATATTCTTTATTTCCATTTTTATTGATATAGTAGTGTCCGCCTCTTTTGCCCTCATAAATTGTTCTTCCCTTCGCGTCTGTTCCAATTACCTTATCGTTGCTTGTAACGTTTGCATTATTTTGAGTCTGGCTTGTTGTGTTTACAGATGGGGAAGTAGCAGTTCTGGTGGTAGTTGTTGAATTTACCGGATTGCTTGTTGACACAGATGCATTTTGCTTTGCCTGCCTGTTTGCTTTTAAACGCATGTCCGGACTTCCATTTTTATCGAATCCGGTTGATTTGTGAACTGTTTTATCGTTTTTTTTGCTGGTTCTTTCCTCTTTTTTAGTATCAATGTTTGTAGTAGTGGAAGTCTGTTTTTTCGATTTCTTTTGAGCCAACACAGTTGTGCTTCCTAAAAACAGCAGGCTTATAAACATTGAAAATGCAAGTACTCTTTTCATTTTATGTGTTTTAATAATTCAATTATCAAAATGTATCCGTAATAGTATAGTTAAGAAAAACAGCTACAGGAAATGTACCAAACTGCGAATTGTAAGCAGGCTATACATTTAACATATGGCACATTTTTAGGTTGGATTTAAAAAAACAATACAAAGCAGATGAAAAAATTTCTTTATTATGGTTTGTTTCTTTTATTTATAGGAACAGCCTGCCACAACAAAAGCAATAATGCAAGTACAAATAATGGTGATACATCGGTTTCAACAAATACTGCAAATGCTCCTGTTCAGATATCTCCGGATGATTCACTTCAAAACGGTGTTCGCGATGCGCTAAAAGATTATCCCGGAGTTACAGGTAACGTTAGTAATGGTGAAATTACTTTGACGGGTGATATAAACAGAGACCGGCTGACTCCCCTGATGCAATCTCTTCACAATCTGCATCCTAAAAAGATCAATAATAATTTAAACATTAAATAATTTCTTATGGCACTTCAGGATAAATATAAAGAGCTCATAGATACCGCAAAAAATTCAGGCGTATCTGATCTGCAGGTAAGAGAGCAGAACAATGTTCTTTATGTAGATGGTAATGCCCCTAATGGGCAGGTAAAGGATAATTTATGGAAGATCTATAATAAAATAGATCCTGACTACAGGGCGGCAGATCTGGTGTTAAATGTGAATGTAAACGCAGTTTCAGGATCTAAAGCAAAAGTAACAACGCAAACATCAAATCTTAACATTAGAAAAGGTCCTGGAACAGATCAGCCCATTGTCGGTAAAGCCGGACATAATGAAACAGTAACTATTTTAAGTAAAGCGAATGACCAATGGAGTCTTATTAAAACAGATAATGGTTCAGAGGGATATGTTTACAATCAATATTTAGAACCAGCTTAAAATTCTGAATAAGACTTTTAAATGTTTCAATAAATTTTTTGGTACGCTTACTGCATCATTAATTGTAAATTGAAAAATTATGTTTGATGAAATTTTAAATATGGTAAAACAGCACCTTGGAAATAATCCACAGGTAGCATCCACTATACCGGAAGGTCAGGAAGATCAGGTACATAGAGAAGTGGCAACGCAAATACATGATAAATTAAATGAGCATTCTTCTCCATTTGGTGGAATGGGTGGCTTATTATCTCAGTTGCAAACTGGTTTAACTTCAAATAATCCAGTGGCTAATGCAATAGAAGGAGGAGTTGTAAGTAGCCTGGCAAGTAAATTAGGTTTGCCTCCTGCAGCAACAGGCGCAATAGCAGCATCATTACCAGCATTGCTTCAAAAGATCGCAAGGCATCAGACCGTTTCATAATTAGCTAACGGTAGCTAAAAATAGAATGAGGTAAAGGCTTATTTTTAAGTCTTTACCTCTTTTTTTCAAACTGTCTTTGGGATTTATTTTTTAGGATTATCTGGTTTGACAACTTTGAAAGCTTAAATGAAACCATTGAAAAGAAATTACCTCATACTGGTAATTACTATAAATTATTTTCCCACAGAAATCAGTAAATTATGCAAACTCATTGTAAAATGATGTAATAATGAAGTGATTGCCATTGTTGATCTTCGTGCTGGGTTTTTCATAGGATATAGGAAATAGTCTTTGCCCGAAAGTCAGCATTAAAGCTTGCAGCATTTAACTGCAGGCTTTATTTTTTTCTTTAAAACTATAAGAATAAAACAAATAGGGAATTGGAAAATAATATTATGCAACTTATCCCATGTTGTGCATGCTTAACCTCATATAGGTACACTTGTTGCCCATTATAACGCATTGAAAATTAATCGATTAAAAAGCCATCCTTTAACACCAATCATGGCTGTTTAAATTTACATTACACCCCTTGCTAGTTATTCTACTGGCAGAAAAATCAAAATATGTCAATTAAAACGACGGTTTTCCAAACCGTAAAAAAAGTGAATAAAATCTCGAGTAAATCTTTATTAATTGTATTCATACTTATGTTATTCCTTGCAGGATGTAAATCTATGAACAAATCTCAAAAAGGAGCTGTCATTGGTGGTGGTGGAGGTGCAGTTGTTGGTGGCGTTATTGGACGTTCGTTTGGGAATACTGCAATGGGGGCTATTATTGGTGCAGCCGTAGGAGGAGTTGGAGGCGCTATTATTGGAAGGCAAATGGATAAGCAGGCTGAAGAAATTGCAAAAGAAATGGGTGATGTAGATGTAATAAGAGAGGGTGAAGCGATTGTAATCAGGTTTAAGGAAAAAGTATTGTTTGCATATGATCGTTTTGATTTAAGTGCAGATGCTAAAACAAATCTTGATAAATTAAAAACAACGTTGGTGAAATATCCTGAAACGAATATTACAGTTATTGGTCACACAGACAGTAAGGGAACAAATAAGTATAATCAAACACTTTCTGAAAATCGTGCAAATTCTGTGGCATCTTATACAATTCTTAATGGAATAGACAAAAATCGCCTCACGGCAATTGGAAAAGGTGAAACAGATCCTATTGCTACTAATTCGACAGAAGAAGGCAGTGCTTCCAACAGGCGTGTTGAATTTGTAATTACCGCCAATGAAAAAATGAAGGCTGATGCTAAAAAGGAAACTGGTAAATAATTATTGTACTATTAAATGGAAATATATTATGCGTAAAATTATTCTTTTAAGTATGGCAGGTTTATTAGGTTTTAGAAATACAGGCTTCGGTTTATCATTAGGATACAGACTTTAGTTTGGATAATAATATACTATTAATTACAAATGGCCAGGTTTTCATGGCCATTTTTCCCAACCGAAAAAAGCGTTTCAAACTTCGATAATCACTTTCATTGCTTTTTCTTTCCCGGCATTTCCAAATATTGAATAAGCTTTTAATATTTCATCTAATTTGAAATGATGGGTTATCAATTTATTAGGTTCCAGCTTTCCTGAAGAAACAGTCTTCAACAACATAGGTGTTGTATTTGTGCTTACCAATCCTGTAGTCAGAGTAATGTTTTGTAACCAAAGCTTTTGAAGCTGGAAATCTACACTATGACCATGAACGCCAACAATAGCAATGTGGCCACCTGGCTTAATAATATTCTGACAAACATCAAAGCTGGCGGCAACACCAACAGCTTCAATAGCAACATCAACCCCGTCAGAAGTTTCACTCAGAATCTTTTTTACCGGATCTTCTTCTGCAGAATTGATTGTAACAGTGGCGCCCAATTTTTTTGCTGTGTGCAGGCGATTATCATCCAGGTCAATTATATAGATCTTTGCCGGAGAATAAAATTGTGAAGTTAGTAAGGCTGCCATTCCAACAGGTCCGGCTCCTACAATTGCAATGGTATCACCTGGTTTTACGCAACCATTTAATACACCAATTTCATGCCCTGTCGGAAGGATATCACTTAACATTACCAACCCTTCTTCATCAGATCCTGGAGGAATAGGATGGAGACTATTGTCGGCATGCGGAATCAGCACATATTCAGCCTGGGTTCCATTAATGGTGTGACCCAATATCCAGCCTCCATCCTTGCAATGAGCATATATTTGTTTCTTACAATATTCGCAGGTCCCATCGGAAGTGATACATGAAATAATTACATGGTCGCCTTTTTTAAAATTCCTTATAGAAGATCCAACTTGTTCAACAACACCAACGCCTTCATGTCCCAGGGTAGTGCCCGGTTTTACAGTTGGCACCTTCCCTTTCAAAATTCCTAAATCGGTACCGCAGATCGTAGTCTTCAATACTTTTACTATGGCATCCGTGGCTTTTGTAATGGTAGGAACAGGAACATCTCTTAATTCAATTATTCCGCGTCCCTGATAAATCAGAGCTTTCATCATTTGCGTTACAGGTATTGGAGGTATTTTCATTCCACCCATTGTTGGTTCATTGAATGGAATTCCACCCATTTTTGTTTTCATGCTAACTTTTTATCTGATTTATAAGGAAAAGCCAGTTTCTGAAATAATTCAATATTGACATTAAGCTCTTTGCTATTCCATGGTTTGTCAATGCAATCCAAAGCTCCCGCAGCTAATAACTTGGTTTTAAGAATTGCGCACATGCCGGTTGAATAGATAATAACCGGAATTTCTTTAGTGTCATTGTTGTCTTTAATTGATAGCAAAACCTGCCTGCCATTTCTTTGAGGCATGTTGTAGTCCAGAATAATTAAAGAAGGCAGTTCATTATTCCCGGACATAAGGGTTAAATACAACAGCGCTTTCGTTGGCGATTCAAAAGTTTTAACCTTTATCCCTTTCATCTTCAATTCAAATGAAAGCATTTCAAGATCGTCTATATCATCATCTACTACTAATATATAAGGTTGCGGTTCGTGAAAGTGTTCGATTTGTTGGTGGTGCATAATATTTTTTTCATTTTTTTATTAAAGAAATTATTGGTGGTTATTTCAATAAAGACTGAAAATGAATGGAATGTGTATAAGTATTCTTTGGAAAATAAATACTACCCAGTTTTGGAGGCCTGGTAAGTATTTATATGGTAAGAGAACGGTTAATAATTTGGCACGAATCAACTAAAACTACATTCACATCATAAAGTTGCTTTAAATCTTTGGTGTTGTTATTACAACATTGCTAAGGTTTGTTATAAAATTTACAGATTCATTATCCACTCTTTAGTGAATAACAGGATCATTCAAGCTTATAAAAACGTATCTTTCGTTGATAGAATAGAATGGTACATGATAAGTTTCTTTGAATGTAATCTTCATATTTCTGCAACAAATGAAACTTCTCATTAAAAATATGGTTAGCCTTCGTTGCAAGCTGATTGTAAAGTCTGAGCTGGAGAAAATGCATTTACCTTTTACTATTGTAGAACTAGGAGAAGTTGAAATTACAATGGAGCTTTCTACAAAACAACAACAAGAGCTTAAAACTTCTTTGTTGAAATTCGGTCTTGAATTATTAGAGGATAAAAAAAGCATCCTTATAGAAAAAATAAAAAATATTATTGTTGAAATGATCCATTACACAGATGAACCTCCCATTTTAAACTTTTCCGCATACCTGAGTGAAAAATTACATTACGATTATAATTACCTGTCTAACCTTTTTTCGGAAGTAAAAGGCATTACTATTGAGCACTTTATCATTTCCCATAAAATTGAAAGAGCAAAAGAGTTATTGATTTATAATGAGCTTACCCTTACTGAAATTGCGGAAAAACTGCACTACAGTAATGTATCGCATCTTTCCAACCAGTTTAAAAAAGTTACAGGCTTAACTCCTACTTTTTTTAAGAAAATGAAACACAAGAGACTTATAGCTCTTGAGAATTTGTAGTATCCACCGATTCTGCTCCTTTAAGCCAATCAATGAATAATGCAACATTTTAGCGGAATCATGTAATGCATCCTCATTGTGATAGAATGATCTTTACAAGAATTCCCTAATTGGAAAAGCATGACTAATCAATTTGAAAAAACTGAACTGGAAAAATTAAAACCACATATTATAGTGGAGATACTGGAGTATGTGCCTAATTCCATTTTGATTAAGACCATTATCAAAAAAACAACAGGAAACATCACAGTATCAGCTGTAGATGCTGGAGAAGAATTAGCAGAAAAAACCCTGGCCTTCGATTCTTTTGTTCAAATTATAGACGGGGCCGCGGAGGTTATAATAAATGGAGATAAATTTATGCTTGTTCTCGGTGAAGGGATCATTATTCCGGCCCATTCCTCTCATTGCTTTACAGCTACAGAGCAATTCAAAATGATATCTACCGTTATTAAAAGCGGCTATGAGGGGTGATGTTTAAAGAACTGAAAAAGGATATAGCGGGATTTATAAAGGGGCAACTAAAGAATTGAATAGTTAAATAACTTTAGCTTAAATGCTCCACATTCTCGATAACCCCATCTGGAACGCCCTTACTACAGGTAATAAAGATTTTGCCTTTGGTAATGAGAAAGCGAAATATATTAAAAGAGATGTGGGGCTTTTCGCCGGCATGAAAAATAATAGTGGAAAGGATTTTCAGGAACTATATATAGTATCTCCGCCCAAAAGTTTTTTAATACTCTTTGTTCCGGAAGAAATTCAAATTCCTGCTGGCTGGCATATTGAATTAAAGAAGGAAATACTGCAAATGGCATATCTGAAAGAAAGAAAGCAAATATTTGATGATACAGAGATAAAAAATTTAGGAGAGGAGCATATTCCAGCCATGCAGAAGCTGACTAAAATGACGAATCCGGGTCCCTTCTTACCTCGCACAATTGACTTTGGCTATTACCAGGGAATTTTTAATCAAAACCAGCTGATAGCAATGACAGGCCAGCGTTTGCATCCCGATCCCTATATTGAAATAAGCGCTGTTTGCACACATCCCGATTACACTGGAAAAGGGTATGCTGCAAAACTGGTTAATAGCCAGATCAACATAATTACAGGAATGTCCCGCATTCCTTTTCTGCACGTGTATCAGGATAACCTGGCTGCAGTTAAGCTATATGAAAAGCTGGGCTTTCAGATTAGAAAGCAAATGCTTGTATATATGATTCAAAAAGAATCCTGATGATATAATGTCATTCACTTGCTTTTACTAATTTTCTTGTTTCAACTACTTTTCCGTCCACTATTAAAGAATAAGTATACGTTCCATTGCTTAGCGCTGAAACATCCAGGTTCACTCTGCCCGATGCATTTAAGGCTACTGTTTTAACCGTTCTACCCAGGTTATCAATGATACGCAACTGAGCTGAGGAATTTCCTGTTGGAATAGTATACCCTATACTGGTGGAATTGGTTACAGGATTAGGAAAATTTTGCTCCAGTGCAGTTCCTGCAGATACATTTTGCAATTGCCGTGGTGCTATTTTGTTTATCTGATCTTTTAATTCTTTGATCTCATTTTTCAAGTCTTGTATTTGGTTCTGATATTCCTGATTCTGAACTTGAATCTGGTCGTGCAATTCCTGTATTCCTTTTATTGCAATTACCCCAAACCCTGAATAGTTCATGGTATATATATCCATTTTTTTGGTCCTATCTGGTGTAGCATAAACTAAATTGGGAAATATTGGTAAGACCTCCTGAGCAATAAAACCATCATAAAACTGTTTATCTTTTACATCTTTAAATTGATAAGAAGAAGGCTTTAATTGCATGATCTTATCAAGCACCGATTCCATTGGCTTAATATTAGATTTAAGCCTTTTATCCGAACCAGAAGAGTAAGCACCTGTTGATGGATTAAATGCGCCTCTTAGAGCATCATTATAATATAATTCCAACCAATCCGAAACATCTACAATTTCCCAAAAATTGGGTGATCCATTAGGTTGAATTCCTAATCCATAGTAGCCTTGATTCAAATATAGCCGGTAAGAATGTGGAGGAGCTACTCCACCAAAATTTCCATTGCCACCAAAATTTCCACTGCCGCTTACATTCGTTAATCCATTTACAGTTAGGCTGCCACCAGTACTAACTGAATAGGAGCCAAGTGAAACAGTGAATACAGGATATCCAAAAGTTAAGAAATTAAAGTTGTCATTGACATCATCATACTGTAATCCGGAATTGGGAATTGCTGTGGAATGGGCGATTACCATCCTTGGCAAATTAGTGCTGCCTGAATTAAACATATACATCATGGCCTTGTTGGAAGTAGTAGTAGGGTTGGCGAACTGTATGCCGTTAGCACCTGTTGAAAATTTCAAAGTACCCTGTAAAAACTGAGTACCTCTTACATCCAGTGTTGAAACAGGATGTGCGGAGTTAATTCCTACAAATCCAAAAGTATCAATAGTAATTCTTGGCAAATTTTTAGTAAATAATCTCAAAGGCACTGAGTTAGTCGTTCCTAAAATAGAAGTTGGAGTAGCATTGTTATTACCTGTCAGATTCCAGGACTGTGCAAATGATCCAAATGAGATCAATAAAGTTGATAATGTAAAAAATAGAATTTTTTTCATAACAGAAGGTTTGATTTATTAGTTAAATAGGAAAAGACCAATCTGAAAAATGTCTTCACGAGGCAGGGACTTAAAGAAGCTTTAATAAAGAGGCTTATTTCACGAAGTGAATTTCAGAGGTTAAAAGAATAGAGATTCAGAGAGTAATAAATCAAATCTTGTAAGAGTAGAGATTGTAACTAAAAGTTACAAAAAAAAGGTATACTGATGTTCTGCCACAACAGATTTTTTATATAAATACAAGGCGAGAGGCTAATTAATAGCCGGTTCCCAATGACTTATAAAACTTGCCACCCTAATTTAAATTGCGTCTTGCTATAGGGTTCTGAACAGGCATGGCATTAAACAATATAATAGCCTGCTCTATTTCTACAGGTAATAAATTTGAAGTGATTGTGAGATTGCTGGTATTTAAAATATAGCCTTTATCTAATCCTTTTACAAATGTGGCCGCATCAGCAATAGATTTGAATTGAAGGGTCGCCTGAGTCATTTTATAGGGTTTGAATTAATACTTTAATTTAGGGTTTTTACCCGAAAATGTCAAGCTCAGCAGCCATTCATGGAGCTTATGGCAATAGTTACTCTTTCGTTACAACTATCTGCTGTCTTCTTTTAACCTTCCTGGCCTGGCCACCGCTATCGGTTACAGGATTAAGATATAGAGGAGTAGAATCCATGATCTGTTTTACCTGTGCCTGCAGAAATTTATTTTCTGGTGTAGAGGTAATATTATCTATTGTAACTAATCCATCCGGAGCAATTTCATATTCCACAAGAAGATAGTAAGTATCTTTTTTTATCTGCTTCGATCTCAGTACTTCTTCTTTCAATGTTTTATTTAACGAGTCAGAATATTCACGCCAAATCTTTGTATTCGTCTTACCAGCAATTGGTCCTTTACCTGAGGTAGCGATTGAAGTTGAATTAGCTGGAGTAATTGCGTTTGTATTATCTGTATTAACTGTTGAATTTTGATTTGTAATAGCAGAACTGTCTTTTACAACACTTGCTGCTGCAACATTTGCGGGAGCATTATCAGTACTTGCATTAACTGTTTTCTTATCCTGATTGGTGGTCATCGTTGCCAGTTTCAGCGTATCGACATTTTTTTTAGTGCTGGTGTCAATTTTTGCCGACAGGTCATCAGTGCTCCGTATCACGCCTGTTGAATCCTTCTTCAATTTTCCACTATACAGCAGATCTTTTAACGATTGTTTCTGTTGTGCATGAACCACTACAGTACTGAAAAGGATCATTATCAATATTGAATTC
>JBJMLT010000195.1:0-14512 GCA_045805165.1 Flavisolibacter sp. | reverse complement strand
TTAACAGCAACAAAGCCAACTTCTTCATATGCCTTTCCTAATTCAGAAACAAAATTCTTTTTACGGATCGGGTCACCGCTTAAAAAATCGGACAGGTCAACTATGGGTATATTCATATAGCCTAATTTTTTTGTTTAATGAAAGGACGCCAAATTTACATACGAAGCACTTAAAATAACTGCATGCGATTATTCTTATTAATTTTTATAGTTTGTTCTATCTGTAGTTGCTCATTTAAAATACAAAATGAGAAAATTGTGCATTCGCTCAATCCTGCTCCGGATTATTCCAATCTTAGCAATTGGGCTGCTCATCCCTGGAAAAAAGATCCTTCAGACAGTGTTCCTTTACCCCTGGAACCTGAATCGAATGATAGCCTGGTAGATGTATTTTTCATTCATCCGACCACATATGTAGGAGTAAAAAAAGGCTGGAATGCAGATACTAACGATGCTGCACTTAATAAGAAGACTGATAATACTACAATTCTTTACCAAGCATCGGTGTTTAACCAGCATTGCAGAGTATTTTCTCCAAGATACAGGCAAGCGCACATAAGTGCATTTTTTACTCTGTCGCAAGAAGCCAAAGAAGCCTTTGATACTGCTTATTCTGATATTAAAAATGCATTTCTTTATTATTTAAAGTATTATAATAATAACCGGCCATTGATTATTGCAGGACATAGTCAGGGAGCCATGCTGGGAGAACGTTTACTGAAAGAATATTTTGATTCAGGCGAGGAAAGATCAAAATTGATCGTAGCTTATATAACAGGATGGCCGATTCCTATAAATTATTTCAAAAAGCTTCAGGTTTGTAAGTCCGATACAGACACTCATTGCTTTTGCGGATGGAGAACTTTTCAAAAAGGATATATTCCTTCCTATGTTCGGTCTGAGACATCTAAGTCCTATGTTACCAATCCATTGTCATGGAAAACTGATACTGCCTATGTAAATAAGAAAGCTAATTTAGGCAGCGTACTTACACATTTCGATAAAATAATTCCTCATACAACAGATGCCCGCGTGCACGAAGGTGTGCTTTGGGTTTCAAAACCAAAGTTTCCCGGATCTATTTTTCTAAGGACCAAAAATTACCATATCGGAGATATCAATCTCTTTTACCTTAATATAAGAGCCAATATTGAGAAGAGAATTCTTACCTATAAATCGCAGTAATGCCCACCCGTTCTAATTTGCTAAAAAGATCTTATGCATTATTTAATAATAGATATTTTACCTCAATTGTATTCATAGTTTGCTTACTGACACGTTTGATCATGCAGCTTTATTTTTTTGGAATGAAGTACGACAGGTCGTTCCAGCTATTAGCTGCACGCAATTTTCATTCAGGACATGGAATAACTGTAAATGAACTGGCTGCAAGCTCTCCTTTTCAACAGATCTATTTACCTATACCGGGATGGCCGCCGGGATATTCTATAATTATTGGTTTGCTGACGTTTGTCACAAATAATAATGTGATAACCGCAGGGATTGTATTTGACCTTATTTGCGTTTTTTTATTCTTCCTTTTTTCAAGGAAAATCCTTAAGCTTATAAATACTCCACTGTGGCTTATAAATTTGTTCACACTCGTTAGTGGATTTTTTGCTTATGATTTTTGCCAGGATGCTACTACCGATCTTAATGCCTTAGCTTTTTTTCTTTGCGGGTTATATATGTGTCTTAATTATTTAGGCAATAGCAGCAGATCAATAAACTACATAATTCTTCTTTCTGTTATAAACTTCATTTGCCCTTTTCTTAGATTCATGTATATTCCTATTTCATTTATTATACCCGTTTACCTTCTAGTTTCAGGATTTAAATTAAATGATATCAGACTTCGAAAAGCGGGAACAGTGAGCCTGGTATTGACTACTTTTTTAATATCCGGCCTCCTTCTATTTCAAAGCAGATATACAGGATCTGCGGCTTATATATCGACCTCCGAAAAAGGCTTCTATTTTCAAAACCTTCAGAAGTTGTACCCAATAATAATATCCGCCTTTATCAATATCAGATTCTATTTAAATAATCCAACTGTTTATTCTATAATAAATACTGTATTCCTTTACCTGATCATTGCTATTTTAAATATTGCAGGTATTATTTTATCTCTATATTTTTTTATAAGATTTTTTATAGCGAGGAAATGGAAGGATTTTACATTAGGTGATCATTATTTCCTTATTGGTGGAATTACTTCATTTTGTATTCTTTTATTATTAAGCTGGCTTTCCCTGCGATATGCGTTACCAGGTAATTTTCTTGAGGGTTGGACCTATGTACAGGAACCCAGATATTTTGCATTCATTGTACTATTTGTACAACAAGCATTTCTTATATTGACATACAATTACCGGAACCAGATCAACTATTTTGGCAGGCTTATAATTTATGGGATTGCCTTTTTGCTTTTTACTGAAATTCTTCATGGAATTTATTTCACCAATAAAATAATCAGAAAAGACCTTAGCAGCAATGAATTGCCAAATCCCGGATTGGTACAGGCGCATTATATTAAAACTCTTATAAAGGATTCTAAAACTAAGAAAGGCAGAATCATTTTTATTTCACAGGATGAAACTGTGGATAATATTGCCAACCTGGAAAATGTTGACGTGCTTTACAATCTATCAGATAGAAATAAATTAATTGGACACTGCGCCGATTGCACCATATTTGTAGCGATTGATATTGAAAAGAATGATCCTGAACAGGAAGCATTTATGAGAGAAGCTGAGAAGCAAAAAATAAGTTCGGTGGAAAATTTTAATTATTATGAATTTACATATCCCTGACCTCTCTGAACAAATAAATTTATACGGTCTATAGTGCTATCTATATTTATAATCATACCAGTGTATAATGAAAAAATTGAAGTAATTAAAAACGTCATTAATGATCTTTCCTGTTATAATTACCAAATTATAATTGTGGATGATGGATCTTCATATCCTTTGAAGCAGCTACTTAATGATCCTTCCGTTACAGTTCTTACACATTATTTTAATATGGGCCAGGGGGCAGCAATACAAACCGGTATTGAATTCGCTCTTGCGAATAAAGCTGATTTTGTAATTACATTTGACGGCGACGGGCAGCATGATGCTAAAGATGCAGAACGACTATTGGAACCGCTCTTGATAAATAAGGCAGATGTAACGCTTGGAAGCCGATTTCTGCAAGGCTCTTATCATAATGCACCATTGATCCGTAGAATGGTATTCAGAATAGCCTGGGCTGTTAACAACTTATTACTAGGTATGCGACTTTCAGATACGCATAATGGATTAAGGGGATTAAACAGAAAAGCATTGCAGCTTATCTCGATTACTGAAAATAAAATGGCACATGCAACGGAAATACTTTTACAGATAAAAAGAAAAAAATTAAGGTATTTGGAAATACCCGTGCATATACATTATACCGCTTATTCCAGGAAAAAAGGACAAAGCTGGGTAGATAGCCTGGGAGTTTTTCTAGATCTTCTTCTTTATAAGCTTTTTAAATGAAAGGAATACAAATACTGTTACTTGGTTTGGTGCTGATGATCTTTATGTATATCGTAAGCCGCCTTCGAAATAGAAAAGCTGACCTTATAGTGTTAGCAAGCATTGCAATCATCGGAGCTTTGTTTATTTTATTTCCTGACTGGACGATCGTCATTGCCCATAAGCTTGGAGTTGGAAGAGGAGCTGACATGGTATTTTACATCAGCATATTACTTTTTTGGTTCGTTATTTTGAAATTGTATTCAAGAATACGTCATCTGGAAAAGATGATCACAGAACTAGTAAGGAAAGACGCTTTGAATTCGGTGGCGTCTTCAGAAAAGACAAAATCCAATAATGCACAATAGCCTTGAAAGGATCTTTCCGGAAGAATTAGAATCCAATGAAGTGACCGGCACTGAGACCCTTAATATGCATTTAGAACGTTACCGTTTTGCCGGCCAATACCTGATCCAGGGAACGGTAGCAGATATTGCTTGTGGAACAGGCTATGGAAGCCTGCTGCTAGCTACAGAATTTAGTGAAAAAGTATCTTCTTTATCAGGGATAGATATTGCCAGTGAAGCTATAAGTCTTGCCAAAAAGAATTACAGTCATCCTAAAATAACATATAAAATTGAGGACATAGCTTCATTAACCCTTAATAATTACTGGCAAAATATTGTATCGTTGGAAACCATTGAACATCTAGCTGATCCCAAATTATTTATACATACCATTTCAGCCTGTTTAACAAAAGGAGGAAGGTTTATAGCTTCGGTTCCTATCACTCCTTCTATGGACGCAAATCCTTTTCATCTCCATGATTTTACGATTAAAACAATAAGACAGTTGCTTTATAGTAATTCATTCAGGGAAATTGGTTTCATGATACAAAAACAACCATACCATCCTTTTAAAATTCTATTCAAAAAAGAAAAAAGGAGCAAGGGAGTGCGGAATAATCTTTTAGGATTTTACTTACACCATCCCAATAAATTATTTACCAGGATCGTTTCCATCATTAAAGATGGATTTGTAAATAAATACTATGTAGGAGCATTTGAAAAGATTTAATGGTTCTTGCATGGAAATAAGAAAGAATACAAAGAACTCTTTGTAATTTTTCATGATGAAAACCATACTGGTTTCAATTGATCTTACTGTTGCTTCAGAAAATGCAATGCTGTACGCAGGCAAATTTGCACGAGGGACAAATTCTTCCATTATTTTACTTCATACCTATCAGATACCGGTAAGTCTTAATGATGCGCCTATTTTAATGATCCCTGAAGAAGAAATAAAGAAAAGTGTCGATGAAAACCTTGATAGAGCAAAGGAACTAATAAATAAGAATTATCCTGGAATATCCATACATACAGAAAGCAGATTAGGTGATGAAATTGATGAATTAAACGATGTTTGCTCAACATATAATCCATTTGTAATTATAATTGGAAAACATTCTTCCAAAGGCGTTGAACGATTTGTATTTGGAGATGCAGATATGGCCATAATCAGACATGCATCTGTACCTGTAATAGCAGTACCGGATGACTTTCCAATCAGAGATATTAAAAATATTGGCTTTGCCTCTGACGGTTCAGAAAAGACTGGTCATCTGGAAAAGATCAGGGAAGTAGTTAGCTTGTTAGGATCGAAACTTCATTGTATACATGTAAAGACATCTGATGATGAACCGGACATTAATTTAAATAATATATTGCCGGAATTACAACCGCAGTGCGAGACTATAAAAGATGAAAATTTTTCACATGCCATGCAATCATTCCTTTCATCGCATCAGTTAGATCTGTTGATCCTTATTCCTCATAAGCATAACTTGGTGGAAAGATTATTTTTTAAAATCCATACGGCTTCAATTCTACATACATTGAATATCCCTGTTATGTGCATCCCCTTTTAGAATTCGGCATTTTTAGGAGTGCGCGGAAAAGGAATTACATCCCTGATATTTCCCATTCCCGTTACAAATTGAACCATTCTTTCAAACCCTAGTCCGAATCCGGCGTGAGGAACTGTACCAAATCTGCGGGTATCTAAATACCACCACAGCTCATCTGCAGGCACATGCATTTCTTTCATTCTCTGAGTAAGCCTTTCAAACCTTTCCTCTCTTTGAGAGCCACCAACAATTTCTCCTATGCCAGGTGCCAGTATATCCATAGCAGCAACTGTTTTTCCATCTTCATTCTGCCTCATGTAAAAAGCTTTTATTTCTTTGGGATAATTAGTTACTATCACAGGCTTTTTAAAATGCTTCTCCACAAGGTATCTTTCATGTTCGCTTTGCATATCTATTCCCCATTTAACATCATATTGGAATTTTACCTTTTTATAGGCAGGGGATTGAAGTAAAACATCAATGGCTTCTGTATAAGTAATCCGTTCAAATTTATTTTCAGTAACAAATTTTAATTTCTGGATCAGATCAAGCTCACTCCTTTCATTCTGAGGTTTTTGTTTTTCTTCATCCAAAAGACGAAGGCGCAGGAATTCAAGATCATCGGGATTCTTTTCCATTACATATCTGATGATGTATTGAATAAATTCTTCAGCCAGGTTAGCATTGTCCTCAAGATCATAAAAAGCCATTTCCGGTTCAATCATCCAGAATTCTGCAAGATGCCTTGCTGTATTTGAATTTTCTGCTCTGAAAGTTGGACCGAATGTATAAATATCACTAAATGCTGTGGCCCCTAATTCCCCCTCAAGCTGGCCACTTACGGTTAAATTGGTGGCACGACCAAAAAAATCCTGGCCAAAATCAATTATACCGTCATCTGTTTTTGGTGCTTTATCGAGACGGAAAGTTGTTACATGGAACATTTCACCAGCGCCTTCGGCATCACTGGCTGTAATAATAGGAGTGTGTAAATAGATAAATCCCCGTTCGTTAAAAAAGCTATGCACAGCAAAAGCTAAAGAGTGCCGTACTCTGAATACTGATCCAAAAGTATTTGTGCGGAATCTTAAATGTGCAATTTCCCTAAGGAATTCAAGGCTATGTTTTTTTGGCTGAAGAGGATATTTTTCGGGATCACTTTCGCCCAAAATTTCTACAAGCTCAGCTTTAAGTTCCAGACTCTGTCCTTTTCCCATAGACGGTATAACACTTCCAGTAACTTTAACAGAAGCGCTTGTTGTTATTTTCTTTAGTATTTCTTCCGGAAACCTGCCAAGCTCTAATACTACCTGAAGATTATTATTTGTTGAACCGTCATTCAATGCAACAAATTGATTATTCCGGAATGTTCGCACCCAGCCCATTACCGTTACTTTTTGTGCGTCTGGTTTCCATGAGAGCAGTTCCTTTATTTTAACTCTGTTATTAAACATACGTTTTGTTAAGAGCGGCAAAGATAATGAGTGAATAAAGTGGCTGGCCCAGAGCTTATAGTGTATTTGGTCGAAATGGATAACAAAAATTTTTGATTTTATCATTTTAACCGTATAATTGCAGCGGAAACGGTTGAGAGCTCATACCTTTATTACTCGCAACACCGGTTTTTTCGCAACTAATTTCCATTCATAATCAAATCAATAGTAATCATTCTGATCTTACCTTGATACGGTATCAAAAACAATAGTTCCTTATGTACGATATTTTGCAGTTGAACGACATGCTTGTTCCAGAATTGCTGGACATTGCTGAAGATTTAAAAATTGAGAATGCAAAAAAGCTGGATAAGCAAGGTCTTATCTATAAAATACTTGACAAACAAGCGGTTTCCGCAGGCGGGCAAAAAACAAATGCCCAGGAGAAAGGAAAACGTAAACGAATAGTTAAAGCTACAACAGCCAACAGTACAGAAGAGGCTGTTGTTGAAGATCTGGCTCCTGTGCAGGAGAATAAGCGCCCGATAAAAAAGGTGAATACCAAAAAAGAAGAAAAGCCTAAAAAAGGAAAAAGAAAAGACGAAGAACAACAGGAATCTGAAGAAGTGATGGAAAGCGCTGAACCTGCACAAGTTGAAGAACAGGGGAATTCTGAGGAGCCGGAAACAAGTGTTAATGATAATCAGCAACAGGGCGACCGGACTATTCAAATCAACAAATTTTATCCTCCACGCAGAGAGCAGACCTTCAATATTGAATTTGATGGAATTATTCTGGCTGAAGGTGTTTTGGAAATGATGCCTGATGGTTATGGATTTTTAAGGTCTTCCGATTACAACTACCTCTCTTCTCCTGACGACATATATGTTTCTCCATCTCAAATAAAGCTGTTTGGCTTAAAGACGGGTGACACTGTTTATGGATCAGTCAGACCTCCTAAAGAAGGTGAAAAATATTTTGCGTTACTAAAAGTAGAAACCATCAATGGAAAAGGTCCAGATGAGGTTAGGGACCGGGTACCTTTTGATTATTTAACTCCATTGTTCCCTCATGAAAAGTTAAACCTGTTCACCACAGCTTCTGATTATTCCACCAGACTAATAGACCTATTTACTCCTATTGGTAAAGGCCAGCGAGGATTGATCGTTGCCCAGCCAAAAACGGGTAAGACCATGCTTTTGAAAGCCGTAGCGAATGCAATTGCTGCCAATCATCCTGAGTGCTATCTTATGGTCGTTCTTGTAGATGAGAGGCCAGAAGAGGTTACAGATATGGAAAGAAGCGTAAGAGCAGAAGTGATAGCTTCTACATTTGATGAACCTGCAGAGAAACACGTTAAGGTATCCACCATAGCTTTGCAAAAAGCAAAACGATTAGTTGAGTGTGGCCATGATGTTGTAATACTTTTGGATTCTATTACCCGTTTAGCGCGGGCCCACAATACAGTTGCTCCTGCTTCCGGTAAAGTTCTTTCCGGTGGTGTGGAAGCAAACGCTATGCAAAAGCCAAAACAATTCTTTGGAGCTGCCCGCAAAATTGAGAATGGCGGTTCCCTTACCATTCTTGCCACGGCTTTAATAGACACTGGTTCTAAAATGGATGAAGTGATCTTTGAAGAGTTTAAAGGAACAGGTAATATGGAGCTACAATTGGATCGCCGTTTATCAAATAGAAGAATATTCCCAGCCATTGACCTGGTTGCTTCATCTACCCGTCGCGATGATCTACTATTAGAAAGAGATGTTTTACAGCGAATGAACCTGCTTAGAGTATACCTTACCGATATGAATACTGAAGAGGCAATGAATGAGCTTCTAAAACGAATGAGAGGGACTAAAGACAACTCAGAATTCCTTGCATCCATGAATGGTTAATTGACACGGTCTCATTTTTGTATTATCTCAGCTGAAACAAAACCTTATAACTATGAAGTTCAAGATTTTCAGCTTTGCGGCAGTTTCTATTGCATTTGGTTTTATTGCCTGTAATAACAGTGGCAATGGAACAGGGTCTACAGATTCTTCTACGACGAGTAATACAGCAACAACAACAGCCACATCATCAAATAATTATGCAGCGCGCGCCGATTCATTCAGAGTGAATAGCGAAGCTGGTAACTATTTAAATCCCAGAACCGGAAAGCCTTACCGCTTAAGCATGGATACAAAATCAGGTTCCGTTACAGATGAATCCGGCAGACCTGTAAAACGCTATGTTGATAAAAGAACATGGTGGGTATATGATGCAACATCCGGTGATACTCTAGGATCTGCAAGAATGGATAAAGGTAATTTAATGTATAGAGGCATTAATGGCGAATGGCAGCCTTATGATAAAAGATGGACAGATGATATGGATTCCTCTATGGGGACAAATTCAATGAATGGAAGCAGTTCAATGTCAGATTCCAATGGAACTGGAAATGCATCGGGAACACAAGGAAAGTCGAAGGTTAAAGTAAAAACATCTTCTGGCAAAATGAAATCCACAGATAAAGGTGGAAAATAAATAAAATAGAAACTCAAATAAAAGATGCTCCTTTCAGGAGCATTTTTTATTTGTATAGCTTACCCGGTATTTTTGTAATGTGAGCATACTAAGATTAAACATAAAAGAATTTTTAAATCATTCAGAAGGACATACGATTTTAGATGTCAGATCTCCTTCAGAATTTAACCAAGCCCATATACCTGGAGCTTATAGCCTTCCCTTATTTAACGATGATGAAAGAAAAGAAGTAGGAACAATATATAAACAAGAAAGCAGAGAAAAGGCTATAAAAGCAGGGTTGGATTTTTTTGCTCCCAAGATGAGAAAAATGATAGAAGAGGTAGAAGCTGTTTTAAATGACCGGGCCGATAATGGGTTGGGAATAAAAGATGATAAACAGCTTTTTATTTATTGCTGGAGAGGAGGAATGAGGAGCGCCGGAGTAGCATGGCTAATGGACCTTTATGGATTTAAAGTGCAAACCCTTGCAGGAGGATATAAGGCATTTAGAAATGAAGTTCTAAGCAGTTTTGAGGAACCCTATAAACTGAAAATATTAGGAGGCTTTACAGGTTCTGCAAAAACAGAATTACTTAACCAATTACGATCAGCAGGAGAGAAAGTAATTGATCTGGAACAATTAGCTTGCCATAAAGGATCTGCTTTTGGAGGCATTAATATGCCGGTACCTCCGAGGCAGGAAATGTTTGAAAACCTGCTTGCCATGGAATTGAGAAAAAGTCTTAATTCTAAATACATATGGTTAGAAGATGAAAGTCAACGCATTGGGAATTTGAACATTCCAGGGCCCCTTTGGAATAATATGAGAAATTCGCCAATTGTATTCCTTGATATTCCTTTTGAAAAAAGACTTGATTATATTACAGAAGAATATGGTTCGTGCGATAAAGAAAAGCTGAAAGATGCTGTTGAAAGGATAAAAAAAAGGCTTGGTGGACTGGATGCAAAAAACACTCTTGAGCATTTTGAAAATGGAGAATTAAGAGAAGGCTTTAGAATTTTATTGCAGTACTATGATAAACAGTATCTGAAAGGCTTGCACAGTCGTCCTAACCTTTCATCGTTATTAACCAGGGTACATTGCGATAATACAGGCAATGAAAATATCCAAATATTAAAAACCAATATTCCAATTGCATGAAAAACTTATTATTTATCCTTCTATTGATTGGATCTCTCTCTTCCACATCTCAGACAGTAAGCGGTTTATATTCAGGAAAGCTTGTAAACGATAGCACGAAAAAGATGCAAAGCTATGAGCTGGCCCTTAGTGAATACAGGGGCAAAATCACAGGTTATTCCTATACGACCTTTGTTTTGCATGATACATTTTACTATAGTGTAAAAAGAATAAAGGCAGTAAAGAAAGATGATCTGCTTATTGTTGAAGATGATAAAATGATAGTGAACAATTTTCCGGAGGCTCCTGCAAAACATGTACATCAGGTTAATTATATACAGCTTACTAATGAAGACACTTTAAGACAGGCCATAGGAAGCTGGAAAACCAATCAAACCAAAATATATTATTCTGTTCATGGAAATGTGAATATGAGAAGAGATAATGATAGCAGCCATTCTTCTTTAATAAACCATCTTAAGGAATTAAGGATAATAAGTGAAGAGGACAGACATATTTCGGACGATGCCATAGTAATGACAAAAACGAAAGTAAAAGAGAACGAACAAGCTACTCAGGCAGTAGTTAAAACTGTAGAAAAAGAAAAGGATGAGAAAAGTATAAAGGATAAGAAAACAGATAAAAACCAATCAACAATATCAAATGCTTCAACTAAACCTACCATACCAACTGCACTTCCTTTTGAACAACGCAGGAACCATTTGATGCAAACATTAGATATAGCATCTGATAGTCTTTTACTTTCATTTTATGATAATGGAGTTATTGATGGCGACTCTATTACAGTTTACATGAATGGCGTTAACATTATCTCACATAATAGACTTACAGCGGTAGCATCTAAAAAAATGATAGATATTAGTAAGCTCGGAGAGACCATTGAAATATTGGTTGTTGCTGACAATTTGGGAACCATCCCTCCAAATACTGGTCTTGTTACTGTAAAAGATGGTGACAATGTATATCAGGTTAACTTTACAGCCGACCTTCAAACTAATGCCTCAATAGTATTTCGTAAGCAAAAAAAATAATCCATTGACAGAAGAAGTAAGGTTAACGCAGTTTTCCAAAGGGGGAGGATGCGGATGCAAAATTGCTCCCTCGGTTTTACAACAGATACTGAGATCGGATAATAAATCAGTCTATAAAAATCTACTGGTTGGAAATGAAAGCAGTGATGATGCGGCAGTATTTCAAATTAATGATGACACTGCAATTATTTCTACTACTGATTTCTTTATGCCAATTGTAGATGATGCCTATGATTTTGGAAGAATAGCATCGGCGAATGCCATAAGTGATGTTTATGCCATGGGTGGATCTCCACTAATGGCAATTGCCGTTTTAGGCTGGCCGGTTGGCAAGATACCATCTGAAATTGCCCAGAGAGTACTGGAAGGATCCAGGATGATTTGTAAAGAAGCGGGCATACCTCTGGCTGGTGGCCATACCATCGATTCACTTGAACCTATTTTCGGTTTGGCGGTTACCGGAAGTGTCTCTATTAGTAACTTAAAAAAGAATAATACAGCCAAACAAGGTGACCTTCTGTATTTAACTAAAAGGATCGGGGTTGGGATCTTATCTACGGCAGTGAAAAGAAATGTTTTAAACCAGGAACATTATGAGTTACTATTGAAACAAATGACCACCTTGAACAGCATTGGAGAAAAATTAGGAAAAGAAAAAGGAGTTCATGCCATGACAGATGTAACAGGATTTGGCTTTTTAGGCCATTCAATTGAAATGGCTGAAGGAAGTCATTTAACGCTGGAGGTTAATTACAGTCTCATTAAAAAAATGAAAGGAGTTGAAGAATATCTTAAGTTAAGAACTATTCCGGGGGCTACCTCCAGGAACTGGAGCAGCTATAGTGAAAAAGTAGAATTAGACAAAGCCCTTGATATACCTGAAGTAATATCATTATTGCCCGATCCGCAAACTAATGGTGGGTTATTAATCGCCGTAGCTGAACAGGATGCCGATAAAATTGAAAACTTATTTGTTGAAAATGGTTTGAATGAATTTACTGAACCTATAGGAAGATTTATAAAAAAGAAAGAGAAGGTTATTTATATAAACTGAGCTACCGGCTGCCGGGAATCAGGTGTCGGCGGTCAAGGAGCAGCAATCTTATCTATTTTGTCTGCAAGCGTTTTGTCTTTATCTGTAACTATATCACCTGCATCATGCGTTGAAAGCCATATTTCAACTGTGTTCCAAACATTGGTCCATTTCGGATGATGATCCATTTTTTCTGCAATAAGGGCTACTCTTGTCATAAATGCAAATGCTTCATTAAAATCCCTGAACTCAAACTTATTATACAGTGAATTATTTTTTTCTTGCCACATACATTACAAATCTTATTTAAAGTTACCTATGATCTAATTTAAAAGACAAGATTTTCTTTATTTCTTATCTTTTCATTAGTGAGCTCTGCTACTAATTGAACTCCTGTTATACTTTTAATTGATTGGATGAGGTGCTTTAAAGATTCATCTGTAACTAAATCGCCCTTCAATAACCATAAAAAATCCAAATGCCTAAACTCGGGTAACAAATATTCACCATCAAATTGATTGTTATACAGATAATGAACGAGGCATGTAGATGGCTCGGGAAACTCATATACGGCAAAAAAATAATTGCGCTTCTTTTTATTGACGTGAATTTCCAATTCATTATTAATTCTGAAATCAATGCCTAATAAATTGTTTACCTGCCAACAGAACTGGTAATCCTTCATAGGCGCCATAATACCAAGTAATTTGGTCTCTTCGAAAAAGCCATCAGTAAGATCTTTTGTGTCGAGGATAAGTTTCATGTAGACAGCTTTACCAAATCAAAATACTAAAACTCAATGGGAGATGAAAGGGTTTGGTTTCCCCGCATATAAATTACAATTGTTTTGTCGCCTTTCTTAAATTTTCCCAATGCCCTCATATATCCTTCTAAAGAGGAAAAATGGTAATCACCTAATGCGATTATAACGTCACCAACTTTTAAACCTGCATTCATAGCCGGACGGTTATCACTTATGGCATCGATACGAACCCCTTGACCGATAAACGCATAATCAGGCATTATACCAAGAGTTACAGAAAACCTTATCTGTCCCATCTGCTGGTCTCTTGTTTTTAAAAAAGAAAGCTTTCTTTTCTGTTTGTCTAATGCTTCTATAAGACTATAAATATGCTTTACGACCATCATTTCTCCATAGAAATTGATCTTTTCATAATCATCGGTTGGCTTATGATAATCGGAATGAATGCCAGTAAAGAAGAATAATACAGGAATATCTTTCAGATAAAATGATGTATGGTCGCTTGGACCTGTACCGGTAGAATCAAAATGAAATATAAGGTTTCCACTATATAGTTTATGCTTTCCTGATTGATTATATAATTCACCCCATGATGGAGAGGTGCCATAACCGCCGATAGTAATTACATGCGAGGAATCATTCAGCCTTCCTACCATATCCATATTAACCATATAATTTACATTAGCCAGATCAGTTGAAGGATGGCTGGTGAAATATTTAGAACCGAACAAACCCAATTCTTCTCCGGAAAAAGCTATGAACAAATAATTGTTATTCCTGAGAGATGAATTTTTTATTAATCGGCCTAATTCCATAAGGGCAGCAACACCACTGGCATTATCATCAGCTCCGTTATGGATCTGACCTTTATACCCCACTTGTGTTGAGCTCTCATCTTCACCTCTTCCTATATGATCGTAATGAGCTCCTATAATTACTGTAGCAGGCGCTCCATTGTCAATGTATCCTATTACATTAGTTGCTGATCTTTTCTTCTGTTTTATTTCTGATGTAAGCTTAATATCTAAAGTAGCAGATGGATCGGATAGAAAGTGGGATTTGGCAGTTCGTGTAATATAAAAAACAGGTAATGGAAATGATGTTCCCGACTGTTTGTTATCAAAGCTTAATTCATCACCGGAACTTGCAGAATTATATAGTAGTAAGG
>JBJMLT010000194.1:0-2208 GCA_045805165.1 Flavisolibacter sp. | reverse complement strand
TATGATGATAATAATAAGCCTGTAAGAATAGATGCAATTGTTATTTCTACCCAGCACGACGACTTTGATACTGAGGCTAAAATGCAGGATCGAATTAAAAAGGATATCATTAATATTTTAATACCCAGGATAAAAACCAGGTATAAAAAATATGCTAAGCTGTTCAATAATGATATAAAATATCATATTAATCCGACTGGAAAATTTGTAATAGGTGGGCCTCATGGAGATACCGGACTAACCGGGCGTAAGATTATTGTTGATACTTATGGGGGCAAGGGTGCGCACGGTGGGGGTGCCTTTAGTGGAAAAGATCCTTCAAAGGTAGACCGCTCAGCTGCTTATGCTACTCGCCACATTGCCAAAAACCTTGCAGCAGCAGGTGTTTGTGATGAAGTGCTGGTTCAGGTTTCTTACGCAATTGGTGTAGCGCAACCTACAAGTATAAATGTAAATACGTTTGGAACTTCTAAAGTGAACATGACAGATGGTGAAATCAGTAAAATAGTTCATGAAATATTTGATATGCGGCCTTATTTCATTGAACAAAGATTGAAGTTACGTAACCCAATATATAGTGAAACCGCAGCCTATGGTCATATGGGTCGTAAACCTGAAGTAGTTACGAAGGAATTTGCTACTCCTGACGGCAAAATTATTAAGAGAAAAGTTGAATTATTTACCTGGGAAAAGCTTGATTATGTTCCAAAGGTTAAAAAGGCATTTGGATTGAAATAAATCTTTTATAATCTGATTATAAAACCTGCATATAGCAGGTTTTTTTATTTGTCTTGCAGGATCCTAATTTTGATCAGTGAAAAATTTCAGAAATACCCATAGGCCCAAAAAAAGTTCATTAGTTATAGGGAAGCAAAATATAATAGATGCATTGCGATCCGGTAAACCATTAGATCGCATTTATATGCATAATATACTTTATGGCAAAATAACTGAAGATATAGTGAACCTTGCTGGCGAGCATAGGATCCCAATTAATAAAGTACCATTAGAAAAATTCAAAAGCTTTAATGTTACAGAACATGATGGATATATAGCCTTATTATCGAGAGTGCATTATCAGGATCTGCAACAGGTGATTTCATTGGTGGTAGAGAATGGTGAAATACCATTATTTCTCATTCTTGACGGGATAACTGATATAAGAAATATTGGAGGAATTGCCCGCACAGCCTATTGCATGGGAGTAAATGCTATAATAATTCCGGATAAAGGAGTGGGCGCATTAAATGAAGATGCTGTTCTGACTTCAGCAGGCGCACTCGAAAAGATTGTTATATGCAGGGTAAATAGTCTTATGAAAGCGATAGATGAGCTTCATCTTAACGGCATAAAGATTCTTGCTAGTGAAATGTCTGCATCAAAGAATGTTTACGATATAGATCTGAAGGAACCGATAGGAATAATTATGGGAAGTGAAGAAAAAGGAATATACCCTGCATTATTAAAGCAAGCAGATGAAAGATTCAAAATCCCCATGAACGGAGACTTTGAATCTTTAAATGTTTCTGTAGCAACTGGAATGATCCTATATGAAGTAATGAAACAGCGACGGAAATTAGTTTAATAATCATAATCAATTGAAAATATAACCTATTTTAATTCCGGCATAACGGTTCATAAGTTTTCCATCACTACTGGTACTTCCAGGCATAAGGTTTGTCAAGCTCCAATTATAATTTGCAGATATCAAAAGATGATTTGAAAATAAATAGCCAGCAGTAATATTTGCACCCAGATCAAAGGCTTTAAGATCATCTTCCTCAGAATTTCCAAAGCTGATCTTTGTTTCCTCAGTATTTCCCTGGTAAGAGTATTTTTCCTTTCCAGACAGGCCGTAAGAAAATGTTGGTCCAGCCCCTACAAAAAATCCATTCTTATTAAAAAGAACGTTTAAAGGCAACTCCAGGTAATTTAATTTTATTTTATCTTCTTCTCCTTCAGATAATCCTGTAGGCTTTGCGCCTTTTTGAATAAAGTTCAAACCAGATTGAAGAGAAAAATTACTATTGATAGGAAAAAATGCAGTTACACCAGCATTAATTCCTAGAATAGAGTTCGTATTAATGGTTAAACCACTGGATTTTGCAACCCATTTAGCCATGGAAATTCCTCCGGTTAATCCAAATCGAGGTTTTTGAGCAAGCAATGAAGATGATAGAAAGATGATCATCAGCAGCAGGTTGATTT
>JBJMLT010000193.1:0-2666 GCA_045805165.1 Flavisolibacter sp. | reverse complement strand
TTAATACTGACCAGACCAATTTTTAAATTTGAGTATTTATTATCATGCTCAAATTTGCAATTATTGGTTGTGGGAAAATTTCAGGTCGACATGCTGAGAACTGTGAACGAATTGGAAAGCTTGTCGCAGTATGTGATGTTATTCCCTCTAAGGCCAATGCTCTGGCTTCTAAACATAAATCAACTCCCTATTACAATATAGATGAATTATTGAAAAATGAACCTGATATAGATATAATATGTATTTGCACCCCAAATGGTCTTCATGCCGAACATTCAATTAAATCTTTGCAATCAGGCAAAAATGTACTTTGTGAAAAGCCTTTATGCCTTACCAGTAATGCTGCGTCTCAAATAGTAGATACTGCTTTCTTTTTTAAGAAAAAGATTTTTGTCGTTAAGCAAAACAGGTATAATGAACCTGTTAGAATTGTGAAAAATGTATTGGATAAAAACCTGCTCGGTGATATTTTTAGCTTTCAGATCAATTGCTTTTGGAATAGGCCACAGGAATATTATACAGGTGACTGGAAAGGCACAGAGTATCTTGATGGAGGTATTCTATACACTCAGTTTAGTCATTTTATAGACCTGTTATACTGGTTCCTCGGCGATGTAGCTGAAGTTTCCGGTTATAAAAAGAAAAGCATGGGTCGTTCAAATATGTTTATTGAAGATAATGGTGTGGCGATATTAAAAATGGAAAATGGAGCCATTGGAACATTACATTACAGCATTAATTCATACAATTCAAATAAGGAGGGATCGTTTACCCTCCTTGGTGAAAAAGGAACAGTTAAAATTGGGGGACAATATTTAAATACGTTGGAATGGTTTGATGTGGAAGGACAGGAAAAGCCACAACTAAAGTCGACCGCCACTCCTAACGATTATGGCTTTTATCAGGGTTCTATGAGTAACCATGATAAGGTTTATCTGGATCTTATAGCCTCAATTAATGGAAATGGAAATCTTGTTGAAGCAAAAGAAGCTATTAAAACAATAGAAATCATTGAAAAGATCTATGCATCAACAAAAGAAGTCTAAAAGAATCAGGCTCGTATTTACGGTTACTAATGATTTGAATTATGATCAGAGGATGATACGAATTTGCTCTTCATTGCAAAATGATAATTATGAAGTATTGCTGGTTGGAAGAAAAAAACCTGGTTCAGGATCCTTAAATAAATACGCCTTTTCTCAAAAAAGATTGTTTTGCTTTTTCCATCAGGGCAAATTGTTTTATCTGGAATTTAATGTAAGGCTTCTTCTATTTCTCCTTTTTACAAGGTTAGATATTATTTGTGCTATTGATCTCGATACTATTTTGCCTTGTTATTTTATTTCAATCCTTAGAAGAAAAAAAAGGATTTATGATGCTCATGAGCTCTTTTGCGAAATGAAAGAAATAGTTACAAGACCATTAATTTATAAAACTTGGAAATTTATTGAAGGATATACAGTTCCAAAATTTTCATTAGGCTATACAGTAAATGATCCTATAAGAAATATATTACAGAATGATTATAAAGTTAATTATGAAGTAATAAAGAATGTTCCTCTTTTACAACCTGCACCTGTTAATAAAAAAACAGAGCCTTTTATATTATATCAGGGTACAGTTAATGAAGGAAGGTCATTTGAAACATTAATTCCTGCATTTAAATGGATCAATTGCCCTATAAGAATTTATGGAGATGGGAATTTTCTGGATCAGGCTAAAAATTTAGTATGCGAAAACGGACTTGAAAGTAAAGTCCTTTTTATGGGAAAGCTTTACCCAGAGGAGCTTAAAGAAATAACTCCCTTAGCAATTTTGGGAGTAACATTATTCGAAAATAATGGACTAAGTAATTATTATTCTCTTGCCAATCGGTTTTTTGACTATATACACGCCCATGTTCCTCAAATTTGTGTTGACTACCCCGCTTACCGTCAAATCAATGATCAGTTTCAGGTTGCATTATTGATAGATGATCTTTCTTCTGAGTCTATTGCCAGGACAATAAATACACTTTTAACGGATCAGGAACTGCGATCAAGATTAAGAAATAATTGTATAGAAGCAGCTAAAGTCTTTAATTGGCAATCGGAAGAAAAAAAATTATTGGCTTTCTATCATTCTGCTTTCTCCAATTCCCGATCATAAATTAATAGCTTGCTTAAACGATGAAGATCGAAAAGAGATAAACTTGGGTTACAAGAAGTAAGGTTTCTTAAAATAGATTTATTGAACTTCTTATAAAAGGAAATTATAAGACTCCTTAAATGGTACATCTTTACAAGGCTAAACCATCTATAGATTTTGATATTCTTTTTAATATCGGTTTCCGTTAATAATTTTCTGATTGCTAAAAGATTCATTAGGGCATCATCCGACTTTTTTATAAACACCTCAGCGTCTTCAATTCTTTCATGAAGCACTGGATTATGGATATTGGTCACTTTGACATCCATTTTTTCCATCAGAATTCCCATCATTGTATCTTCATGACCGTAATCTTTCAGTTCATTTAAAATATCAAGCTTCTCAAATATTTCCTTTTTAATGCAAAAATTATTGCTTTGGAATCCAGCATTTTTATTGCTATGTAAATCCTCTCTTACCTTTCCATATTTCCAATGTAACACACTGGAGCATTTGATTGGCATTTCGAAAGGATAAAC
>JBJMLT010000192.1:0-4797 GCA_045805165.1 Flavisolibacter sp. | reverse complement strand
TGTTTAATAGTAAGTCTTCTATTCTTGCTATTGAGCACGTCTTTTATCTTTCTTACTTTGGTAGCTGTAAGCTTCAATCCTGTTTCTCTGGTAGCCTGTTTCTTCTTGTAGGCGATCTTTGCAGGACTTCCCTGCTGATGCTCGATCATTTCTTCAACAGTAGCCCACTTGAGATTTTTAATACTATTATCAAGCTTATTATGATTTTTATGAATAACATATTTGTGACGGGGTGTAGGCTTCTTTATAAATAATTTCGCCAATTCCCTGTGAATATATAAAGTGCCCTTGTGTCCGGGCCTGTGAAGATTTAAAGTTCTGTACCCTGTAGTAAGCGAGCCGTTCAATAGTTTTCCATCTTTAATAATATCATCTTTAAAAGAGGCTATGCGTCCTAGTGAGGATACTGCATAATCATTTCTCAAATCCTTACTTCCCTTAAATGATAAAGGTTTCCACGTTTCCCCAGGCAATTTCTTGATCATGGTTTATTTTTTAACAGAAGGTGCGTAAATTATCCACGGTACAATAAGTAGAATAAAAAAGCTATAAATTTTATGCCGCCAGTTATTTTTTAACCATATTCAGGAATTGATCTTCGGATATGATCTTAATACTTGAAATTTTTTTTGCTTTTTCCAGTTTGCTTCCTGCATCTTCACCCACCACCAGGTAATTCAATTTACTGCTTACGCCAGAAACAATTTTTCCTCCATTATTTTCTACCATTTCCTCCGCTTCACTACGCTTAAGCTTTGCAAGTGAGCCCGTAAATAAAAAGCTTTGTCCATCAAGGCTGTCACCAGTAACAAAATCTTTCTTTTCATTTCTGAACTGAAGGCCTAAATTTTCAAGAGCTTTTATCATTTGTATATTATCATTATTCTTAAAGAAAAGCACCACAGAACCGGCCACTTTGGGTCCAACATCTTCAAGCTTTTGTAGCGCTTCTTCATCAAATTTTTTCAGGTCCAGTAAATGGTCTACCGCATGAGCCAGCGTTTTTGCCATTGTTTCTCCCACATGCCGGATCCCAAGTGCGTAGATCAATCGATGCAGAGGCTGTTTCCTGGAATTTTCTATAGCGGTTCTTAGATTATCAACTGACTTCTGACCAAATCCCTCCAGCTTGCCAATGGCATCAAAATCTAACTGATAAATTTGTGGAATAGAAGTTAGTAGCCCAAGCTTATAAAACTTTTCAATAATCGCTGCTCCTAATCCACGGATATCCATTGCATCTTTACTTGCAAAATGCATTAATCTTTCAAGTACTTGTGCAGGGCAATTTATATTAATACATCGCCAGGCAGCTTCTTCTTCCAATCGAAAGAGCTGATCACCACAACTTGGACAATGCTTAGGAAACCTGATATTTTTTTCGCTACCTGTTCTCAGTTCAGTTAGTGGCTTAACAATATAAGGAATTACATCACCTGCTCTTTCTACTAAAACCGTATCGCCTATGCGCAGATCTTTTTCTTTAATCGCGTCTTCATTAAAAAGGGAAACAGAAGTTACTGTAACGCCGCCAATAGGTACAGGTTCAATTTTTCCAACAGGAGTTATGGTTCCAACTCTTCCTACCTGGAAATCAACTGAGATCAGTTTGCTTGTTCCCTGCCTGGCTTTGAATTTAAAGGCTATGGCCCAACGCGGGTGATGGCTTGTCATTCCCATTTTGTCCTGAAGATCAAAATCATTCACCTTGATCACCATGCCATCTATTTCATAAGGAAGGTCATCTCTCTGTATCTCAAATTTGTTGCAATACTCAATCACGGCATCTATTCCCTTTACAACTTTCTTTTCTTTTTCAGGACTTCTGAATCCAAGATCCCATAACATTTGTAGGGTTTCAGAATGGGTAGTAAGATCTTTTGCTCCTTTTTCAAGCGTATAATAGCTTACATGATAAACAAATGTTTCCAGGTTCCTTCTTCTTACTTCAAGTGGGTCCTTTATTCGTAGTGTGCCTGCTGCTGCATTTCTCGGATTGGCAAGAGGGGCAAGTCCTTGCTCTGTTAATTGTTCATTGAATTTTTTAAAATTGTTTTTGTTGATCAGGACCTCTCCTCTTATTTCCACAGTTTGCAGACCATATTCTGAAAAAGTAGCAGAAAGAGGTATAGTGCGGATCTGTTTAATATTGGGTGTTATATCATCTCCCTGAACTCCATCTCCACGGGTTGCTCCCCGAACCAATTGGTCGTTTTCATATATTAGAGAAATACTTGCTCCGTCGAACTTAGGCTCAACGCAATATTCTATAGTGGAAAGTCCTGTCAATTCCCTCGCCCGCCTGTCGAAATCAATCAGGTCCTCGCTGTTATAAGAGTTATCTAAAGAAAGCATAGGAACCAGGTGCTGAACAGACGGAAAATCTTTTGTAAGTCCTTTTGCTACTCGTTGAGTTGGTGAATCTGCACTAACAAGATCAGGATTTTCCTTTTCTAATTTTTCCAGTTGCTTATAAAGGGAATCATATTCAAAATCGGAAATCAAAGGATCATTTTGAATATAGTACCTGTGTTCATGGAATCGTAGTACTTCCCTAAGATCTTTAAGATCTTTGGTGGTAACCTCGTCTGCTTTTGTTTTAATAAGCAGCTCTTTTGTTTTTTGTTGAATTTGCCTGGTTCGGTCGGACATGAATGCAAGATAATTAAGTCGAAAGAAAAGCTGCTAGCTGCTAACTACTAGTTGCTAGCCACTAGATTCTAGCAACTAGCCATTTATACAAATTTTATTACAGGCAAGGAATGTTCTGCCAGTAAAACTTACTGCATTAAGGTCTTGCAGCTAATAGCTAGTAGCTAGAATCTTCACTCCCCGCTAAACGTGTTTCAAGTACATATTGTTTGTATTATCTTTAAATTTGAAATTTCCTGTTATGAAGAGATTGCTGCTACTATCTTTTGTGGTATTGTGGACTATTGCCGGTAACGCTCAATTACTTTCATGGACGCCGCCTTTCCCAAAAGAAAATGACCCTTCCCAAACTTTAGTCATCACTGTAAATGCAAGTAAAGGAAATCAGGGGTTATTGAATTATTCACCAACAAATGATGTTTACATACATATTGGGGTCATTACTAATTTAAGCACCAATACAACCGATTGGAAGCATGTGCCTTTTACATGGGGTGTCACAACTCAACCCGCGGCTCATGCTACAAGTATTGGCGCTAATAGATGGCAGTATACAATTACTGGAAGTCTCCGCTCCTTCTTTAATATTACGGATCCTAATGAAACCATTCTAAAAATCGCCTTATTATTTCGTAATGGAAATGGCAATACAGTTCAAAGGAATTCAGACCAAAGCGATATGTATGTTCCTATTTATGGTTCCGCCTTTGCAGTCCGAATTGACCAGCCTTTTTCACAGCCAAAATATAATCTCGTCCCGGAGCCTCAGGGCTGGATCGTTGGTAGCAATTTTTCCGTTACTGCTAATGCCAATCAGTCATCAACAATGAAACTGTATCATAATGGAAATGTAATTGCAGGACCTCTATCCTCGACGCAATCAATTACAGGATCTTCCACTGTACCTTCTTATGGTAATCAGCAACTGGTAGCTGAAGCCAATAATGGAGCAACCACAGTTTATGATACAATGAATATTTTTGTTTCACCGGCCACATCTCCAACAGTTGATCTTCCTTTAGGCGTTCGCGATGGAATTAATTACGAACCGGGCGATAGTACTGCTATTCTTGTAGTAAGAGCACCTGGTAAATCAAAAGCATTTGTAATTGGTGATTTCAATAACTGGTTGCTTGACATGAATTATATATTGAACAAAACTGCAGATGGAAAATTCTTTTGGATAAAGCTTCACAATCTAACAGCAGGCACCGAATATGGTTATCAGTACGTAGTTGATGATACCATTAAAATTGCCGACCCTTATACAGAAAAAATACTGGATCCTAACAATGATCAATTTATTTCGAATGCTACTTATCCTAATTTAAAACCTTATCCATCTGGAAAAACAACAGGTATAATAAGCTTGCTTCAAACAGGTGCATCATCTTACAATTGGAGTACTACGAATTATAGCCGGCCTGATAAAAATGGATTGGTGATCTATGAATTGCTTGTAAGGGATTTTGTTGCCAATCACGATTGGAAAACAATGAAGGATACATTAAGCTATTTCAGAGGTCTCGGCATTAATGCTATCGAACTAATGCCTGTCAATGAATTTGAAGGAAATGATAGCTGGGGTTATAATCCTGATTTTTATTTTGCACCCGATAAATATTACGGACCAAAAAATACATTTAAGGAATTCATAGACTCCTGCCACAAGAATGGCATTGCAGTAATAATGGATATTGCCTTGAACCATTCATTTGGTTCTTCACCCATGGTGCAGTTATATTTTGATAATGCCAACGGAAGGCCCGCAGCTAATAATCCATGGTTCAATCCTGTTCCCAGGCATGCATTTAATGTTGGCTACGATATGAATCATGAAAGTCTGGATACCCGGTACTTTGTAAGCCGTGTTATGGAATATTGGACGCAGCAATATAAAATTGACGGATTCCGCTTCGATCTTTCCAAAGGCTTTACCCAAACACAAACTTGCGATAACAGCGGGAACAATTGTAATGTAGGAGCGTGGGGTGCATACGATGCAACCAGAGTTGCGATTTGGAAACGTTATTATGACAGCCTGCAACTTAAATCTCCAAATTCAATTGCTATCCTGGAACATTTTGCAGACAATACAGAAGAAAAAGAATTGTCTGATTATGGATTTCTTTTATGGGGAAATAT
>JBJMLT010000191.1:0-7931 GCA_045805165.1 Flavisolibacter sp. | reverse complement strand
TATTAATTTTTCATCTTATGGAGCCAGCTTTGTTTGTATTGGTAAAAATGGTAAACCTGTAGCATCATTATATAATTATCTGAAAGCTTTCCCTGTTCATTTACAGAAGCAGTTTTATAATAAATATGGGGGAGAAGAACTGTTTTCATTGCAAACTGCTTCGCCTGTGTTAGGTAGTTTGAATTCAGGACTCCAATTGTATCGGATGAAGTATGAGAAGCCTGAAATTTTCCGGAATATGCAATATGCAATGCATCTCCCGCAATATTTAAGTTACCTTATAACAGGTAAATGCTTTTCAGATCTTACGAGTATTGGCTGTCATACCGCGCTGTGGGATTTTCAAAATAGCCAGTATCATAATTGGGTTATTAAAGAAAATATTATAGAAAAGCTGCCAGAGATCAAGCCTTCTTCATTCGTTGTAAATAGTACTTATAAAGATGAAAAATACATAACAGGTATAGGATTTCACGATAGCTCGGCGGCACTTATACCTTATTTGAAAAGTTTTCAGGATCCATTTGTATTAATTTCAACAGGTACGTGGTGTATAAGCCTTAATCCGTTTAATAATTCACCTCTTACTTATTCAGAATTAAAAAATGATTGTTTATGTTATTTAACTTATGAGGGAAAGCCAGTCAAATCTTCAAGGTTATTTGCCGGACAAGAGCATGAAGAACAAACTGCAAGAATTGCAGAGCATTTTGGATTGAAAAATAATTGGTACCAATCAGTAAAGTTTAATAATGAGATCATTCACCGATTGCATGGTAAAGAAGAATTAATAAATTACGTTGAAAGAAATTCATTAAAGCATTCTGTCTTCTCAAAAAGAGATCTAAATAAGTATTCAAGCCCTGACGAAGCATATCATCAATTAATGATAGATATAGTAAGGGAACAATTTATTTCTACTCAATTAGTTATCCAGGGAACTTCTGTAAAGAGAATATTTGTTGATGGAGGATTTAGTAGGAATGCAATTTATATGAATTTATTGGCAGCTGCATTTCCCGATATGGAAGTCTATGCAGCCTTTGTATCTCAGGCAACTGCTTTAGGAACAGCATTGGCTATCCATTCTCATTGGAATAATAAACATGTTCCAAATTCTATTATTGAACTAAAATATTACTCGTTAAGCCATGACCCAATAGTATGAGGTCAGGTTTATTTAAGACTTTTTATAAAAGAGTATATTTTACACCTCAGCTGTATCATAAACAATTACCTTCTCCCATAAGGAAGAGCAATCCTCTACAAACTTTTTATGTATGGGATGATCCTGGTAGGTTTTTTGTCCTGCAAGATCATCGAAGAATAATAGTTCTGAAGCACTGAAGCTGGCATCAACTACAGGTCGTATTTCCGTAGTAGCAGGAACTCCAATATAGATCTTTCGCACGGTGTCGATTTTTTCTAGCGTTCGAAGTCCTGTTAAAAGCTTATCCAGGTCTTCTTTGGAATGAGGATTTTTTAACCAGAAAAATACATGATGAATTATTTGTTTTTTTGCTTCATGAAATGAAGGTAGAGAGGATGCCGCGAGTCCTGATGTTAACATGACTGAATTAGTTATAAATTTTCTTCTGTCCTGTGACATAAATTTATTTTATCCTTAAAAGGTAAAAATAATCCGTGTAATGCGGAGAATTAAATACTCTAACAGTTCAATTATATTTGCAACTGGTTACTTAGCAAGTTAACAAGTTAACAAGTTCACAAGTTGACAGGTTAACAAGTTGACAGGTTAACAAGAAATTCCAAAACCTATCAATCAAACCGAGTTAAAGCATTCACCATTGACCATTCACCATTCACGATCTTGCCGCTAGAAGCTAGTAGCTTTCTCTCCATACCACATATTAAAAGCGTTCATAATTTAACTATCAGCTATTACACATTCATTAATCCACCAACTATAACCCTTCTAATACCCCTTTCACACCCACCCTTTAACATTAAAATGCTACACATCTCTCTTGCATTCAAGATGCTTTCCTTGTCAACTTGTCAACCTGTAACTAGTCAACTTGTTAACTTATCAACCTTTAACTTGTCAACTTGTCAACTAAAAAAACCTAACAAACATGATAAGCCCCTCCGACCTAAAGAATCTCAAACCTCAAACTTCAAATCTCAAATCCTAAGGGTTTCCATTTACCTCCCCTTTATTAACCTCCGTCATAGCTTGCATTCTGACCTGTCAAATTGTATGTTTGTTATATAGGGGAATTACCAAATCTATACCTTACCAAAGATCTATGCTGTTGAAACGTCCCTTTTAATTCTCATACACTATGAATGAACAGCATTACATAATAGACATTGACGAGCAACGCATGCCCTATAATACCTATATGGTATTACCATTGGATGTATTAACGAAAATAGCCTCTGTTATCAGCACTGAAATATTAAAAGGACTGGTTGATGATAATGGTATTGATAAAGTAATACTTCATGTAAATCTGGACAGGCAAAAGATCATTCAGATAAAAAATCTGGCATCTCCAATGAAAAAAAGATTGGAAGTTGTACATAAATAACTACCATCAATACACAAAACAAAAAAGGTTGGAATTATCCAACCTTTTTTAATAGTTACTATGCACCTATAGCTTGATTATTTGTTTCGAATCTTTCCATTCTTTTAAATGGAGTTCTATAATATAAGTGCCTTTAGGAAGATCAGAAGTATTCAGATAGAATTGCGTTGGCTGCTCTACATCCTTGATCAAATGGAATTTCTTTCTGGCTAAACCATTCACACTGATCAGTTCTACCATAAGATTTCCTTTGAGATGACAATTTACCAACAGCAGGAATCTGTCTGAGATAGGATTTGGATATATTGAGAAATCACCATCCTTATCTTTTATTTCCTTTTTAGATTTTCTTTGTTCATTTTTTACTATGAGTGGTGTATAGTCAGTACCCTGTTCAGTAATAGTAAACCCATTCAGGTAATCGTAATTGGCTCCTTTGTCAATACCTATTATAATCTGGCCCTGCGCATTAGGAGTAATGCTTTTAAATAAGGCCTTATTTGAATAGTTATCAAAAGTTTCAATGGTTATAGAAGATCCGTTCACTGTAAATAGGGTAGTATTCCCTCCACTATATCTGCTTGCATAAAGTTCAATGTCATATTTTTTGCTTGTATTCAATCCGCTTATCGTTAATAAACGGCCTGAATTACTATAGCTGGTATAACGAAGAACTTCTGTTGGTGCCATTGTTCCATTGATGGTTGCTCCATAATTCTGTCCATTATCTCCAATAGCTTCGGAAGCGCTAAGGTTAGCATGTACAGTTGAAGAAGTACCATTACTGAATTTAAAATTAGGAGAGTTAATATTTGTTGCAGATGCAGTTCCTACATTCCAATTATTCCATTCGCTGTTTACATACGGATTTGAACCTCCGTATACCTGTACTTTAATATATCTGGTCGCACCGGAAGATACGGTTATGGCTGCATTCACAATTACATTAACTGTGCTTGTAGCAGTTGCTCCCAGATTGTCTGTAACTTTTAACTGGAATTGATAAGTGCCCTGAACAAGCGAGCTTACTAAAGTGCTTGCGGCATTTGGATTGGTAATGGAAGCGTTGGACGGCCCACTGATCTGGCTCCATAAATAGGAAGTTATAGAACCGCCTGTATCAGATCCGCTACCACTTAATGTGACACTATTGGTAGGTAATGTAATCGTTTTGTCACTGCCGGCATTAGCCACAGGATGTGAAGTGCTTACTGTTCCGGATGTTAATTCAAACCAGTTAAAGTTCCATGCTCCGGATACAGTATACACACGCAATGTTTGTGTTCCTGCAGTTAATGAAGCATTTGTATTTATAGTTGTCCAATCCTGCCAGCCATTTGTTGCTGGTATAGTTAATGAAGCAAGTACAGTTCCATCAGATTTTCTTAATTGTATCTGACTGCCCGGATTTGGAGTAGCGATCCTTACACTAAATTCATAACTACCGGTTGATGGAATTGAAACAGTATAGTCTGTCCACGAACCTGCACTTGTACCTCCTACATTTAATCCGCCGCCGGCATCTAATGTAGGTTGTGTCATAATAGAATTGCTGGCAACAAAACTTTCCGCCTCTATATGAATAGCAGATCCGGGTGAAGTTACAGGTTGAGGTGCAGCATTAACAGTAACCTGAACAGAAGCTGTAGCAGAATTACCCATGTTGTCACCAACTTTTAATTGGAATTTGTATATGCCTTGTATTAATCCTGAAACAGTTGTACTTGCAGCAGTTGCAGTTCCAAATGCACCCTGAGATGGCCCACTCACCTGTGTCCATAGATAAGAATTAATAGTTCCGCCTGAATCTGTCGCACTTCCTTTAAGTGTTACACTGTTTACAGGAAGTGTGATAGTTTGATCGGTGCCAGCATTGGCAACCGGCTTGCTTGTAACTGTTGCCGCATTTACTGTAACCTGAACGCTGGCGGTTGTTGTTGCCCCGGCATTATCTTTTGCAAGTAATTGGAATTTATAAACTCCCTGGTTTAAACCGGTGATCGTTGTTTTCAATTGAGCCGGAGAAGTTATTGCTGCTGTTGAAGGACCACTTAACTGGCTCCATGTTGTTGATGCAATAGAACCATCAGCGTCGGATGCAGTACCGGTAACCGTTACGCTATTGGTCGGTAAAGTTATTGTCTGATCATTACCTGCACTCACTACAGGCGGTTTATTTATAGGGGCTGGATTAACTGTAACCTGGGTATTGCTGGTTGCAGTTGCATTTAAATTGTCAGTTACTTTAAGCTGGAAAATATAAGTACCTGCCACTAATCCATTAACGGTTGTTTGCGCCGCTCCTGCACTTCCAAAAGTAATACTTGTGGAAGGACCACTTACGAGACTCCATTGATAAGCTGTAATGGTTGCACCCGAATCAGTGGCGCTTCCTTTTAATGTTACAGAATTTGTAGGTAATGTAATTGTTTGATTAGCTCCTGCATTAGCTACCGGATGTCCTACAGGTGTTGGAGTGCCTGTTGTTTGACTTAATTCAAACCAGTTAAAATTCCATGCGCCACTTGTACAATATACTCTGAATCTTTGCAATCCTGCAGTTAATGAAATATTTGTTGTTGCATTAGCCCATGTTTGCCAGCCATTTGTATTTGGTATGGATACAGTGCCTAATACTGCACTGTTTGCATTTAAAAGCTGGATCTGAGCACCATATGGAGTAGCTCCTCTTGCAGTAAATGTGTATGTTCCGGCTAAAGGAACGTTTATAAAATAATCCATCCACGATCCTGTACTTATACCACCTACATTTAAGCCGCCTCCCACATCTGTAGTCGGTTGTGTCATTACAGAATTAAAATAACTATAGGTTTCTGCTTCAATATGCGTACTTCCGTTAGTAAAGAAATTTGTATGCGGAGTTACATTAATATCAACATAGCTCGTAGCTACTGCACCACGATTATCTGTAATCAGTAATTGGAACCGGTAATTTCCTACTATCAGATTCGATAAGGAAGGGTTTGGTATTGAAGTAGATGAAAGTGTAGCAGTGTTGGGGCCAATTATCTCTGACCAGTTATATGAAACTATTGAACCATCTGGATCACTGGATCCGCTTCCGTTTAGAGTAGTAGTATTTGGGTAGTTAACTGTTTGATCAGGGCCTGCAATCGCACGTGGAGGAATATTGGCAATAAATGGTCTGCCTTTCTGGAACTGCAGCATCCATTGATAAATATTCAATCCATTTTCAGTGTAGGTCATATCATAAGCTACAGTCCATGCATCGTGGCCAAGGCTGTGAAATATAGTATTCTTTGCAGGTGGAATCGGAGGAGTAGGAGCAGAATTGATCTCGTTCACCCAGTCTATTGTGTAAGTTACAGGAACGGATGAATCGCCATCATTATGAAAAGCCCAAACACCTACATTGCCAGCTGCAATAGTATTAGCCCTAAACTGGTTAGGTTGAGATGCTGCACCAGTAGGAACAATTGCTGTTACCCTATTGGCATAAGTTGAATTCTCAGCTGCATAATCCCAACATATTCCCCCTCCCATGCTTAAACCTGTAAGATAAATACGCGTCGGGTCTACCCTATAATGAGCTTCCGCATAATCAATCACCTGGTTTACATCTTGCGGTGTAGGCCAGTGCGAGAATTGAGGAGAAAGAACAATAAAGCTGAATGTTTGACCATCAACAGTAAATGTTTGTGGAAAAGATCCACGGTCTATGATCATTGGAGGTCCATGCAATAATATAGGTTCAAGAGATGCTGCGGTACCATCACCAATTTCACCCATTCCATGAATAAATATCAATAAAGGGTAAGACTGGGTGCTGGTAGAATAACCAACAGGGAGGTACTCAAAAAAGCCCGGAACATACGTTCCCATAGGCGTGCTTGCCCTCATGGTTTGAACCTGGGCATTGACAGTTTTAATTTGGAAAAGAAACAGAATGGCTATTACCAAACGTAAAGTCCGGTGAAATCTTTGGTGTCTCATAAAATTTGTTATCATAGTTAGCGATGATACACAGGAGTATACGTGCATCTTGCTATGGTTTTTGCAATTACTGTGCCGTCAGCCAGCCGCGGCTATTACAGCAATTGTAAGGCTGTTAACAATTGGATGTTTCTGTTTACAATTTTTGTATGCTTAGCTGATTGTAGAAATTTTATCCCGCTGGCTATTAAGAAAACAGTAAAAATTTCAAATAATCATCTAATCAATTCATTTGCAGATTTAAGCAAAGCCTTTTTTCTTCAACCCAAAGAATATCAGCTATCCATTGGATAGCATTTTTTAATTGTCTTCTATAGGTTGAAAAGCTTAAGCACAAAAAATCTGCTGTTTCCATCTGGGTACCCACGGGGTTAATATAGGTGCGGTATAAAAGCCTGAAGTAGGATTGATACTTTACAGAATATTCAAATCTATTAATATTTTTTATAATGGCATCGGTTAATAATATAGCCTTATGGATTTCATTATCTTCTAAAGCCTCCTTTTTATAGAATCTGGAAAGAAGAAGCGGGCTTTTCAGTAATTTTTTGGGATTATCCAGGTATTTCAAGGCCTCTGCAACTGCTATAGAGAACTGCTTTTCAGAGATCATTTGTTTCGACTCTTCTTTTTGAACAGGTTTTTGAACTGTTGAGATCGCTTTTTCATCTGTCGAATTCATTGAAGAAAACCAGTCCACAAGGTTAATGCCTCTCCAATCCTGAACATAAAATCCATATTGCTTTTTATTTTCTAAAAAGTCCAGGTCCTTTATTCGGTTTACTTGGGCATAATCAAATATATTGTTAATAACCAGAGATAATGTTGTGGAAATAGGTTGCTAATCTCTGAATAAGAAAAGCCGGGAATTTAAACCGGCTTTTTCTTTCATTAAAAAAGTTAAAATGTCAAATGGAAACTTCCAAATACACCAAACTTTGAAGTATTATAAGCCGGAGTTTGTTCTGGCAATACTCTCCAGATAAAATCAAATCTTAATACTTTAAATATATTATCGATACCAGTTCCAAATTCAAGGTAAGTGCCTCCATCAAGCGATTTAAAAGGATACCCACCAACAAAGTTTAATAACTTATTTTCAGGAGATAAAGTTCCCCACATAGCTTTCGCTGTCCAGAATTGTCTGAATTTCAGTTTCCTTGTTAATGGTATTAAACGGAATAACCCATTTCCTATATTATGTTCGAAATTAATTCCCATATCCTTATCATGAATGTATTCATATTTGTTCATCATATTAAAAGCGTATGGATTATAATAATAGATCTCGTTCCCGGGAGCCACATTTAAAAACATATAAGGTAAAGTTCCATACGTCTTTTCCCAGAATAGATTGTATGAAATAGATCCAAAAGGAGCAATGTTTCTGGAATCGCTGAT
>JBJMLT010000190.1:0-9519 GCA_045805165.1 Flavisolibacter sp. | reverse complement strand
TTATGCTTACATAAAAAAGTCTTCTTTCTTCTTCCAGTTCTTCACGGGTATTAATGCTCATGGCATTTGGGAAAAGACTTTCTTCAAGTCCCCCTACGAATACAACAGGAAACTCCAATCCTTTTGCAGCATGAATGGTCATCATCTTTACTGTGTCTGCATTCGGATCCTTTTCATCTGCATCTGTTAATAATGTGATCTGTTGTAGATAAGACGCCAGGCTTTTATCTCCTACTTCTCCGCTTTCTTCAAATTGGGGGGTTTCTGTAAATTCTTTTATTGAGTTCAATAATTCCTGAACGTTTTCATAACGCTGTACGCCTTCTGTACTTTTATCATTGAACAGCTCTTTTACAAATGCAGTTTGCTTTCCTACATGAAAAGCAATATCGTACGCATTCTTTGTGGCAAGCATGCTATGAAAGCTTTTGATCATTACTACAAATTCTTCTATAGCTTGTAAGGTACCTGCTTTAAAGCCAAACATAGGTGCAGATTCCAAAACCTGCCACATGCTGATTTTATTATTGTTCGCTTCCATTATCGCCCTGTCAATCGTTGTCTTACCTATGCCTCGGGTTGGATAATTAATGATCCTCTTTAAAGCTTCCTCATCTCTGGGATTTACTATAACTCTCAAATAGGATACATAATCCTTTATTTCTTTTCGTTGGTAAAAGGAAATGCCTCCATAAATGGTATAGGCGATATTCATGCGCCTCAGGCTTTCCTCGAATGACCGGCTTTGTGCATTGGTGCGGTATAAAATGGCAAAATCTTTATTGTTATAATGATTGCGGAGTTTTAATTCCTGTATGGCATCAGCAACAAACTTGCCTTCATCGTTATCTGTCATGCTACGCACAAGCTTTATTTTTTCACCTGTAGCATTTTCTGTAAATAAAGTTTTAGGTATTTGTCCTTTATTATTTTTTATTACCTCATTCGCAATGTTTAAAATATTTTGAGTGCTACGGTAATTCTGTTCAAGCTTTATCACTTTAACTTCATCGTAGTCTTTCTGGAATTGAAGTATATTTTGAATAGTTGCCCCTCTGAATGAATAAATGCTTTGGGCATCATCTCCAACAACGCAAACATTTTCATGTACAGCTCCAAGTAATTTAATGATCTCGTACTGAGCCGGATTCGTATCCTGGTATTCGTCAATTAAGATATACTTGAACTTATGCTGGTATTTATGAAGTACTTCCGGAAATGTTTTAAGCAGTTCATACATTTTGAACAACAGATCATCGAAATCCATGGCGCCATTCTTGAAGCATCTTTGTGAATAAGCTTCATAGATCTGTCCGATCATAGGTCTGTTGGCCCTCATGTCTTCCTGCTGAATGTAGTAATCTGCGATGTATTCTTTCGGACCTACAAGTGCATTTTTAGCTCCTGATATTCTGTTATAAACAGCGTTGGGCTTATAGTGCTGCACATCAAGATTCAATTCTGCTGTTACAGCCTTCACTACGCTCTTTGCATCATCAGTATCATAAATGGTAAAGGAATTTGGATAGCCAATGCGGTGGGCTTCAGCTCGAAGGATCCTTGCAAATACACTATGGAAAGTACCAATATAAAGATTGCGCGCTTCGCGGTTATGTAAAATGTGCTCAACCCTTTCTTTCATTTCGGCGGCAGCCTTATTGGTAAATGTAAGTGCCAGTATATTGAATGCGTCCACGCCTCTTGCCATAAGGTGTGCAATGCGTGTGGTCAACACTTTTGTTTTACCGCTACCAGCCCCCGCTACGATCATCAATGGGCCTTCAGTTGTAAGTACGGCTTCATGCTGCCTTTCATTCAGCCCCTTCAAATAGTCTTGCATCAGGCGAAGTTACAATGCTAAGAGAGAAAGAGAAAAAAGATGGGCCCGTTTATAAAATTCACCCGCAGCGATCCGTAATCAGCTATCAACCATTCTTTCCTCCCAATCCTTAAATTTCTGGTTCTGTGGATTGTAAAATTCTTATTATTTTTCTTGCATGAAAACGAAATGTCTCTTATTGTTTTTAATAATACCATTTGTGAGCTTCTCGCAAAAAATTGAAAGGTACTATGATATGTATTGGAGTCCTTCAGATGAATCGAAAGCCACCTATTACTCTGTTATGATTAAACAGGACTCAGTATGGCATCAACAGGATTACTTCCGGAATACCGGGTATTTGCAGATGGATGGTTATTTTAAAGACACAGCAGATAAAATTCATCATGGAGTTTTTCATTATTACCATGCTAACAAATTATTGCTAAGTACCGGTGCATATATAAATAACAAGCGGCATGGATTATGGCTATCATTTCATTCAAATGGAATGATGTCTGACTCAGTAGTTTATGATTCAGGAAGAGTAGTAGGAACAAGTATGGGATGGTATCCAAATGGATATTTGTCAGATTCTTCAGCCTGGAACCTTGATGGTACAGGTGTAGAAGTTACATGGTTTGATAATGGCACTTTATCATCCGCCGGAATGTATAGAAAAGGAAAGCAAAATGGAAAGTGGAAATATTATCATAGGAATGCGAACCCTGCAGCGATTGAAATATTTAATGATGGTAGTTTAGTTTCACGTCAATATTTTGATGAGGAAGGTAAATTAATTGCAGACACTACTAATAAAGATAGAAAAGCTTCATTTGTGGGAGGAAATGCAGGTTGGAAAAAATATCTGGAAAAGCGTTTATATTTTCCTGATAATCGAAAAATTGTAAATGCAGATGAGGTTGTAGTAATAATTACAGCTATTGTAGATGAAGAAGGGAATCTATCAGATGTCGAATTAAGTCTGCCTTTTCATCCGGATTTTGATAGGATAGCCTTGGATGTTGTAAAGCGATCACCTAAATGGCTACCAGCTATTTCTCATAATAGAAAAATAAAGCAACGTATTACCCAATCAGTTTCATTTGCCCAGCCTGGTGATTAATGCCATTCCCTCCCTAAATCATCTCACCCACATTAACCTAAACACACTTTTAAAATAAAATAAGGAATCAAGATTGCCCCACAATCTTCATTCCTCAATAACCAAACAAAAACAAATCCAACAAAGATCTTTCAACACACATTATATGGAAACTTCGAATAACATTCTAGTCCAGCGCCTTATCCCGCCTTATCTATCGCATCACCTTACCATAAGCAATGGTTAGCGGGATACAGCGCCTCCAACACACCCGCATAGCACGTTCCCAAATAATAAGAAAAACCAAATCCAATAAACAAAGCCAAATTATAAGGAATGATGAGCTGAGCCACGCACTCACTACGAGCTTTGAAAGCCGCCGTGAGCTGGCCGTCCAGACACGCGGAGCGATCGGGCTGGACTTGATCTTTTTGGTTACTTTTTGCATCAAGGCAAAAAGTAACGTAAAACAAAAATCAAAAACGCACTTAATGCAATAGGGACTTGATTTTTTGCTCCACTTTTGCATCAAGGCAAAAGTGGAAATAAAAAAATAAGAAGAAAGCCTAATGCAATAAGAACTTGATCTTTTTGGTTACTTTTTGCATCAAGGCAAAAAGTAACATAAACTTATTGGTAAAGTAAAATCTATTAGACCTAAGTCCCCCCTTTAGGGGACAGGGGGTTATCTCCCCTTTAGGGGGACAGGGGGAATAAATAATCATTAATGATAATTTCACTTTAATTTTCACGAATGAAACTAATACTACCAATTCTACTTATACTCTCTTTCCACTCCTATTCTCAAAATCATAATTACATGCTCGTAGGCACCTATACGCAGGGGGCAAGCAAAGGAATTCATATTTATGATTTTAATAGCAATACAGGCAAAGCATCATTAATAGATTCTGCTGTTACTTCCAACCCATCATACCTTGCCGTATCACCCTCACAGAAGTTCGTTTATGCAGTAAATGAAGATGTAAAAAATGGAGATGGAGGCAAAGTCTCCGCTTACGCCTTTGATAAAAAGACTGGACATCTGACACTGATAAATCAGGCTTCATCAGGTGGAGATGCTCCTTGCTATGTTACAGTCGACAAAACAGGTAAATGGGTTATTGCCGGTAACTATGTCAGCGGCACATTATCAGTCCTTTCAATAAACAAAAATGGAAGTGTAACATTAAAAGATACGATCCATCATACAGGAAAAGGAACTAATAAAGACCGCCAGGAAGGGCCACATGTACACTGTACTTATTTATCCCCCGATAATAAATACCTCTTTGTTCCTGACCTTGGGATTGATAAGGTAATGATTTACTCTTTTAATGAAAAGACCGGTCATCTAAAGCCGGCATCTCAGCCTTTTGTGAAATTAAAAGATGGATCGGGACCAAGACATATTGTTATACATCCGAATAGGAAATGGGCCTACCTCGCACAGGAGTTGGCATCTACAGCTACTGCTTTTTCTTTGCACGATGGCCATTTAAGCATCATTCAAACAATTCGTACATTACCCCACAATTATAAGGGACCCAGGACAACAGCAGATGTACACGTTTCTCCTGATGGTAAATTTTTATATGTTTCAAATCGCGATAAGTCTAATACTATTGCCATTTTTAAGATTGATCAATCAACAGGAAAACTTACTGTAGCAGGCTACCAGTCTACCATGGGAAGTGCTCCCCGCAATTTTAATTTTGATCCGTCAGGCAACTATCTTATTGTCGCTAATCAAAACACAGATAACATTGTCATATTTAAAATAAACCACGCTACAGGTTTACTAACCCCCACTTCCCCCCAAATCACCATCGGCAACCCCGTTTGTATTAAATGGATTTCTAAATAAGACAAAGACAAAACCAAAAATCAAAACCAAAAATCAAAACCAATAAGTAAAAAACTGAGAAATAAAAAGACTGTGAGATCAATATGACCTTTGTAACCTTGGCAAAAATTGTAAATCGTAATTTGTAATTCGTAAATATTTCTCAAGTCCGTTCATCCCCCACACCATTCCCACCAGCCACATCAATCCAATGCAATATCCAGCTATTACATCGCTTGCATAATGAACTCGCAAATAAACGCGGCTGAATCCAATTACAAGTATTAATAGCAGAAGTACCGCTGTTAATGACCATTTAGCTTCCTTATTATCCATATTTTTAAAGATTATATAAATAAGAAGACCATAGAAGGTGACACTCATTAATGCATGCCCGCTTGGAAAGCTTAAACCGGCAGCTTCAAATAAAAGCGGATCATGCGGACGCTCCCTGTGAAATATATATTTGAGAAGGAACATCAGGCCCAGGCTGCTTAAGGCAATAGTGGGGATCTTTATTGAATTCCATTTTTCTTTTCGTACAAATAAATAATAAGATATAAGAGTAAGATTGGCAGGGATAAGAAATTGGTGAGTGCCAAGGAAAGTAAAGAACTTCATTATGGCATTATTTCGGTCATTCACATGATTATTTAGAAATCCAAATACCTTCTGATCAAAAGTTAATCTCTTATGAACAAATATTCTTCTGATTACAACCACCGCCAGTAGCATCGATAGAGTAAATAGAACAACCACTGCCTTCATCCTTACCGACAATCCCTCAAATCTCTTCCTGAATCCAAAGATCCCGCTGCTTAAAAACCGTATCATACCCTACTAACACAAACCCCATGCCCCTGAATTAGCTAATCAGCTAACCAGCTAATTAGCTAATTAACTTGGTCCAATTTTTATACACCATAAATAAATTCATAATATCATGTCTAAGCCAATTTTTACTACAAAATCATCTACTATACATAAAGTTGATTATAACGAAAAGGAAAAAGTTCTGGAGATTGAATTTAGAAGTGGGAATATATATCGCTATTACAATGTTCCTCCACGTATGTGGAAGATCTTTCAATTGTATATCGAATGCGAAGGCTCTGCCGGTTCTTTCTTCAACGAATACATTAAAAACAATTTCACCTCCGAAAAAATAAACTCAATTAGCTAATTATTTTCTCTTCTGCACATCCTCCCTGTCCCTCATTTTGTTGCTATCCGGATTGGCTGGATGATTCGTATAGGAGCTATCCGTAGATTTAGTATCAGGACGAATCACCTGATTTACTGTATCCTTTGTTCCATCATTAACAGCCCCGCCTTTATCTCCGCTATTGCTCCCGCATGCCTGAAGCATTAAAATACTGCCAGCTATAACTAATGCCTTTTTCATATTTTGCTATAATTTTAAAACCCTACCCAATATCCAATTCCCTGCAACTACTTTGCCAGCCCATCAAGCTTTTTTCACCTGGCTGTTTTACTTCACCATTCAATATTCCTTGCTCAATATTCAACATTCTTTATTCCTTGTTCTTTATTCAACATTCTTTATTCAACATTCTCGTCTCTTTAACTACTCCATTTCTCCTAAAAACATACCTTTGCACGCCTTTTAAAAAGAAAATATGATCTCAGTTAATAATGTTTCGCTTTCATTTGGTAAAAGAGTCCTGTTTGATGAAGTAAATATCAACTTCACAAAGGGTAATTGTTATGGTGTTATCGGAGCTAATGGCGCTGGTAAATCAACCTTTTTAAAGATTTTATCCGGCGAAATAGAGCCTAATAAGGGCACAATAGACATTACTCCTGGTGAACGGATGGCTGTATTAAAGCAAAACCAGTTCGCCTTTGATGAAGTGTCGGTAATCGATACCGTAATGATGGGCCATGAGAAATTATGGAAGGTAAAACATGAAAGAGATGCTATATATGCAAAGGCAGAGTTTACTGAAGCGGACGGAATGCGCGCCGGTGAATTAGAAGGTGAGTTTGGTGAAATGGGAGGCTATACAGCAGAAAGTGATGCGGGTAGTCTTTTGAGCGAATTAGGTGTATCTGAGAATTTTCACCAGAGCTTAATGAAGGATATTCCTTCGAATATGAAGGTGCGTGTATTATTAACCCAGGCAATATTTGGCAATCCTGATATCTTATTGTTGGATGAGCCTACGAACGGATTGGACTTAGAAACTATAGGATGGCTGGAGAATTTTCTGGCTGACTATGAGAATATAGTATTGGTCGTTTCACACGACCGTCACTTCTTGGATGCAATTTGTACGCATGTTGCTGATGTCGATAGATCCAAGATAAAAATATTTACAGGTAACTATACTTTTTGGTACGAGTCCTCACAATTAATGGCCCGCCAGATAAGTGATAAAAATAAGAAGACCGAAGATAAGCGTCAGGCATTGATTGATTTTATTGCCCGTTTTTCTGCGAATGCGTCTAAATCACGTCAGGCTACAGCAAGAAAAAAAGCTTTGGAAAAACTCACCATTGACGAGATTGAGCCATCTAATAGACGCTATCCTGGTATTATTTTTCAACCTTTGCGTGAAGTAGGTAACCAGATCTTAAATGTTGAGAACCTAAGCAGCTCCGTTGAAGGAAGAAAACTATTTGATAAGGTCTCCTTCAGCATCAACAAGGGAGAAAAGATCGCATTCCTTAGTAAGGATCCTCTTGCTGTTACCAATTTCTTTGAGATCATAAATGGAAATCTTAAAGCTGGTAGTGGTAAATATGAATGGGGCACTACTATTACCAAAGCTTATTTGCCTATAGAAAATAATGATTTTTTCCAGAATGGCCTTTCGCTGTTGGAATGGCTCCGTCAATATGTACCCCAGAATGTTACAGATGCAGATGAGCCATTTCTAAGAGGATTTCTTGGTAAAATGTTATTTAGCGGTGATGATATAATGAAGAAGACCAATGTGCTGAGTGGAGGAGAAAAAGTGCGCTGCATGATCAGCCGCATGATGCTGCAAAATCCTAACCTTATCATACTCGATCAGCCCACAAACCACCTTGATCTCGAAAGCATTCAAAGCTTCAATGAAGGTTGTCAGACATTTCCTGGCATAGTTCTTCTAACTTCGCACGACCATACGTTCATGCAGACTGTAGCTAATCGGGTTATTGAGCTAACGCCTAAAGGAATTATCGATCGCCTCATGACCTTCGACGAATACATTGAAGATAAAAGGGTCAAAGACCTGCGCGAAGAACTTTACGGCTCCATGGCTTACGCATGATTCATTACTCGTCAACAGTCAACTGCGATATCAGGTGCCTAGCCCCTGCAGATTTCCCATTAAAAGCGTTCAGATTCCCGATTAAAAGCGTTCTTTACTCAACTCCTGGTTAGGTATTACTTATCTTTTACCTACATTATATCTATTAATAGCACGATTATAAGTGGCCAAAGGCCTTCCTTGTCAACTTGTCAACCTGTCAACTTTTTCAAGATCGGAAATAGAATATTAAACTTATAGGTTTTGACTTTTAACCTTTGACCTATAGAAAGTATTCACGACCCCCCGATTCCCGATCATTCACGATTGACGATTCACGATTGACGACTTTTAGGTTTTGACTTTTAACTTTTGACTTATTCCCTCTTCACGATTTCCCTTATCTTTCAACCTAAATGACCTCCTACCACCCATATTCCATTTTTCCACTCGGAGATTCTGCTCTGGTCATAGATTTTGGAAATATAATAGATGAAGACCTCAATAAGAAAGTGTATAGTTTATATAACCTCATTAAGAATAGTTCAATATCTCATATCGTTGACCTAATACCAGCCTACAGCTCCCTGGCAGTATATTATGAACTGCATGCATTTTACCAGAAAAATGGACATGAAAAAACAGCTTTCGAAGCTATTGCAGAAAAGGTAGAAGAACTTACAAATAATGATCATCAGACTATAGATAAGTCGGGCAGAACTTTTAGAATTCCTGTCTGCTATTCAGAGCAATATGGTTTGGACCTTCAGGAGTTGGCTCAAAAGAAAAATCTCGCCATTGAAGAAGTTATTGAATTACATACAGCTAAATCTTATAGGGTGTTTATGATAGGCTTTTTACCAGGATTTACTTATATGGGTAAGGTAGATGATCGTATTGTATTGCCACGAAGAGATAAGCCAAAAAAAGTACTTCCCGGAGCTGTTGGAATTGCAGGTAATCAAACAGGTGTCTATCCTCTTTCATCCCCAGGCGGATGGAATATTATTGGGCGTACGCCTGTTTCTTTATTTGATAAAGAGAAAACAGATCCTGTATTATTTCAGGCAGGCGATGAGGTAACATTTTATTCAATTACAGAAGATGAGTTTGAGCATTACCAGATCGGGAATTCTTGATACAATTCAGGATCAGGGAAGAATAGGCCATCAGCATGAAGGTATAAATCCTAACGGTGCAATGGATCGCTATTCTTCACAGTTAGCTAATGCATTGTTAGGAAAAGAGCTAGGCTCGCCGGTCCTGGAGTTGCACTATCCCGCCAGTCATATTTTGTTTCAAAAAGAAGCTATTATTTGCATTACTGGTGCAGATTTTACACCTGTAATAGATGGTCAGCCGGTGCCTATGAACCACCCCATATCCGTTTCCAAAAATAGCTTGTTGCAATTCCAGCATCGTATGATGGGTATGAGGTGCTATATCTCTTTTTTGCCTGAATTAAAGATCGCCTCATGGATGGGAAGCT
>JBJMLT010000189.1:0-8279 GCA_045805165.1 Flavisolibacter sp. | reverse complement strand
TATTACCGATGTCATAAAAAAATACTCACAATATTTTAATAAAAGCATTCAACAGGTGATGCAGACAGATAAGGATCCATTTATGTTTAACGGATTAAAGTATATTAAGACTGTTGAAGAATCAAAAATGCTGAATTACAAAGATGAACCCTGCATTATTATGGCAGCAAGCGGAATGGCAGATGCAGGTCGCATTAAACATCATATAAGCAATAACATTGAAAATAGCCGGAATACCATTTTGCTTACCGGATATTGCGAACCCAATTCATTAGGCGGGAGATTGTTGGCAGGAGATAAGGAAGTGGGCATTTACGGGGTAAAACATCAGGTAAATGCAGAAATTGGACAAATAAAGAGCATGAGCGCACATGGTGATTATGAAGATCTGTTCCAATGGCTTGCCTGTCAGGACCCGCGACAGGTTCAAAAGCTTTTTCTTGTTCATGGTGAATATGATGTGCAATTAGCGTTTAAGGACCGCCTTCTGAAAAAGGATTTTTCAGACATCGAGATCCCTGAACGGCATTACGAAATCGGCCTGAGTTAGAAATAGTCATCAGCCGATCAGCCAATTGAGTCAATTAAAGACTATGTAACAAATACTCTTAAAATTGTAGTTAAGGTTTTTAACTTTTAACTTTTAACTTTCTTCAACTTTCACAACTCTTTTAAAATAAACCTCCTCCATTTTACGTCTTCTTCTAATATAAATTACAAGGAGAAACACCATGAGATACCTGAATGTATTAATCGTTGCTGCCTTTTCGGGATTATTGCTGGCTGGCTGTAGCAGCGTTGCACATGTTGAAAAAGATAGAACTGTGGATTTTAACAGTTATCATACATATGCATGGGCTGAAATGAGGCCCGAAAATAAAGATTCTGTAAAAACAAAGGTTTCAGATCTTACCGAAAGAAATATTCGCCTGGCTGTAAATAATGAAATGATCAGGGCCGGTTGGAAGGAAGTAAAGCATAAACCTGATGTATTATTAAGTTTTGACGTGGTATATGAACGAGGGTTAAAGAGTAGTAATAATCCTATGTATTCTACGCCTTACAGCAGGATGTATTTTAATCCTTACACTCGCAGATGGAACTCTTTTTATTTTCCTTCTGAATTTATGGGGTATGATAATGACCAGCGACAGGTAAGGGAAGGAACACTTACTATAAGCATGATTGATACGCGAACTGATAAGACCATCTGGCAGGGATGGACTACTGAGGAAGTGAATAGTCGTAATTTAACAAGTAAAGAAATTCAAAATAATGTCAAAAGCATCTTCCGCAAGTTTGACGTAGCAAAGAATTAAGTTGGACGGTTTCTAACGTTAAAGTCCCGTTGTACGGGACTTTTTTTATTTAGAAATTTTTGGAGGCGATGACAGTGAAACCTATCTTTGCCGTCCCTTAAAATGACGCAAGTTTAATTCATTTAGTTAAACTTATTAATGCCCGCCGCGTTCGTCTAAGGGCTAGGACACCACCCTTTCACGGTGGTGATACGGGTTCGAATCCCGTACGCGGTACAAGATATAAGCCCCCGCTTTTGCGGGGGTTTTGCTTTATATGGTAAAATCAGGTAAATGCTGAATCATTTATTCAGGCATTTCTAGTGAAAATGGAAATTAATGGCATCCCAGTAATGTTGCTGCCATCCTATTGCCAAATGTTCTTTTAAATTATCAGGAAACCCAGTGTGGTCAAATACTAAATGAGTTCCGGATCCCATTGGTTTCAATTCAAATTTCGCGATAGAATACACACCTTCAGGCCAATCTGCAGCTCGCCAGGCTTCAACGATCCTTTTATTTGGAATAAGCTCTAAAATTCGACCTGTTATATGTCCATCAAATAAGGAAAAAACACCACCAACTATGTTATCTATTTTAGCTGAATTGGCAGAAAAGCCTCCTCCTGATCCTGATGTAATGTTACTAAATTGCTTCGAATCAAGTAAGGCTCCATACAGCATTTCAGGATTGATTTTAAAGTCAACTTCCTGGTGTATGGTAGTTGAGTTAAAGGTATCTTTTATGCTGGTTTGTTTATTGGTGTTAAGTTTCATTTGTGCCTGAAGGCCATATTGCAACATACTTAATAGGACAAAAAACGCCAGACCTTTTAAACTACTCTGGTGGAAACTCCATTTTTTATAAGTTAGTATGAAAATGATCTTTTTCATTTTTTCCTTTTTATGATTGTAGATATTTACTTCAATAGACAAATGAGGGATCAGAAAAGGGACATATAGATTCAGGTTAAGGTCAGCATTATATTCAAAGCATCAAAATAGTTTTCTGATTGTTTTTTTCAGACCTTGCAATTCCAATCTATTTATTATGAAAGCATTTTTAGGAATGGGATTATTAGGATCCAACTTTGTGCGGGCAATGTTGAAAAGGGGAGAACAGGTTCATGTCTGGAACCGTACAATATCAAAAGCAAAGGATATGGAACTGTTTGGCGCTACGGCATTTGAAAATGTTATAGATGCTGTAAAAAGAGCTGAAAGAATTCATGTAACTCTTAAAGATGATGCTTCTGTAGATGAAGTTCTGGAAAAAGCAGGTGAAGGCTTTTCTCCCGGAGCAATTATTATCGATCATACTACCACATCTAAGGATGGTGCTATTCGCAGAACAAAAGAATGGGAAAGCAAAGGCTTTCACTACCAGCATGCACCGGTATTTATGGGTCCGGTAAATGCTTTGGAAGGGACCGGATTTATGCTCGTTTCAGGAAATGAAAAATTGATCGATAAGATTGAAACCGAATTATCCGTTATGACAGGTAAGCTTATTCATTTCGGACCGGAAGAGGGTAAGGCCGCTGCTATGAAATTGGTTGGAAATTCTTTCCTCATAAGCTTAACGGCAGGCTTGAGAGATACCCTTATTCTTTCTCAGGCACTGAATGTACCTATAACGGATGTATCTACGCTTTTCAATTCATGGAACCCTGCTTTACAGCTCCAATCACGAATCGAACGAATATCCTCTGGTAATTTTAGTAATCCGTCGTGGGAATTGGCAATGGCAAGAAAAGATACACGGCTTTTTATTGAGGCTGCTAATAAAGCAAACATGGAAATGTCAATAATCCCGGTCGTAGCTTCAATTATGGATAAATGGATTGAAAAAGGCTTTGGGGATAATGATTGGACAGTAATCGCAAAGGATGCAGTCCTTGAAAAGGTATAATTGATTAAAAGTCTAGGCGACAATGTTACAGGCCATTAGCTATGTCCCCATATATCGAAATAGTAATATGTGTAAGTAAAACTTTCTTAGGTGTTCTTCGTATTTTTACGGTCTGTTTCTGGCATATTTTCGCTATTTCCTATTGCATTTTTACGCTTAAGATATTAGGTTTGCAAAGGCTTAGTAAGTAATTACCATTATAATTGCATAAGCTGTACGCCTAAACCTATTCTATGAAAGCTAAGATTGGTTCTAAAAGGATCCTGTCGGTATTTTTCCTTTGGATCGGCATTATGTGTTCTATCAACACTTTACATTCCCAATGTAATAATAATCTATACGCTTTATCGCCTGCTGGTGTTATTTATTCAGTCAATACTTCTACAACGGTTCTTACTGCAATAAGTAATACAGCCCCAAGTGCGCTTGTTTCAAATGCAATGGCTTATAAAGGGGTAACAAATACATTTTATTTCTTTGCCAATAGCCAGGCTGGAAGTGCAGTTTTTGAATCATTCGTTCCGGGAGTTGTCCCCCCGGCAGGAGTTTTTACCACTCTGTCTATGGTGAATGGTCCAACAGGTACAGTAAATACAGCTTGTATTAGTACAGATGGAAATGGTTATTACTGCCTCGATTCACACGGGTATATTTATTACTATAATATACTTACCAATACCTGGAACACAGTCGCAACCACAATTAAAGATCAGTCCGGAACCGATATCACAGCTTCAATTATGGCTCCTTATAGTAGCGGAGATATGGCATTCGACGGAAATGGGAATTTATGGTTACTCGTAGGAAATAGTTCAACAAATAAATATGGACTTTATGAAGTGGTTTCTCCTGTTCCAAACACTAATGTTGGAACTATTACAGGTAAGCAAATTGTGGCAACCGGTTCGTCATTAGCAGATAACAGTTGTCCTGTTGGGATAGCATTTAATGCCACCGGGGCGATGTATATTTCAACTCTAAGTAATGATCTGTATATATGGACAACTATATTTACAACTCCGGTTTTGAAAGGAACATTTAGTACCAATATATTTGATATGGCTTCCTGTTCAATGCCAACTTCCGCTTTGCCAGTACATTTCACATCGTTAACTGCAAAAATGAATTCAAAAGCGGAAGTCCAAATCGCTTGGAAAGCAATGCAAATGAATAATACAGACAATTATTCAATAGAGCATAGTATTGATGGTATTCATTGGACCAGCATTGGCACCATGCCAAGCAATCTAATGCAGGATGAGGCAGCCTATTCATTTATTGATCTGCATCCTGCAAACGGTGATAATTATTATAGAATTAAGGAGACTGATAGAACTGGTGAATATTTTTATTCCGGAATTACAAAACTAAAAGTTCAGAATAATACTATCCGCCTTTGGCCAAATCCGGTTAACGACATATTAAATATTGATAATAATGGAAAAGAAACGTTAACTGCAAAAATTATATCAGTATCAGGCAATATGGTAAGTCTCCAGGATCTGCATCCGGGAACAAATGCAGTTAATTTATCTCAAATTTCTTCAGGTTCTTATATTATTCAGGTACAAACGGGCTACAGCCCATATAACCGATTGTTTATTAAAAAATAAATTCAAAATAAATTAAAGCAGATTAAATTCATCATAAAAGGCATTTAGGAATTCTCTTCCTTTTTTGTTTAGATCTCTTAATGTTTCGGTTTCAGTTGTTATTTCAATCCAGTTATATTTTATTCTGCTATAGACCTTAATAGTTAAATTGAATTGATCCAAAAATAATTGTTTTACTTCCTTAACTGATTGCCAGGGATGCAATCCAATTTCTCCATCTTTTCGCAATTCTTTAATTTCACATAAATAACAGGACCTCGGAAGTATAAAATCTCCTCTTTCAGATGTTTTATTTATAAATTCTATTTTTAAGTACCTGTACTCAGAATTAAAATTTCTCTTTATTTCATCAGCTTTTATTTTTCTGCCTATTTTTAATTTCATGGCATAAAGAATTTATTGCAAAATTTTACCTTTTGCTTTTATAAATTAATGACCTGTATCAAATTAATTATTGACTCTTATCATATCTGGTAGTATATTAGTTCTAATCTTCATCCCTGAAATAAATGTATTCAGTTTGGCTTTTTCACATCTAGGTAAGTTTTTATAGTTACTTCAAATTTTCTTCAGAATTGTTTTATTTATTAGGATGAGCAAACTATTATACTACCAAATCAATTGCATGCATCGATCGGTTGCAGAAATGACTAATGAAGAGATTGAGGAAGAGATTTATAAGCTCGAAACCTATTACGCCGAAATGCTCGGCTCTAATTTCGATCCTTTATCATTGCATAAAATATGGATCCGTATCCTCGAATTAAGGAACGAACTCCAAAAACGAATTACCAATTCATAATCCTTAGTTTTTACCTATTCATGCCCACACGATTCCCGGAAATTGACGATTGGCGATTGACGATTCACGCAGCTCATTCCGTTCTCAAATTCTTCACCGGATTTGCAATAGCTGCCTTTATCGCCTGATAGCTTATGGTTGTTAAAGCTATAAAAGCGGAAAGTATCCCGGCTCCAATAAAGATCCACCAACTGATATGGATTCTATAGGCAAAATCCTGTAACCAGTTATGCATTATATACCAGGCAATCGGAGATGCTAAAACAAACGCGAAAAGGACCAGCTTGATAAAATCTTTTGAAAGAAGAATTACAATATTAGAAACCGAAGCTCCTAATACCTTGCGCACTCCAATTTCTTTCGTTCGTTGAGATGTTGAGAATAAAGCGAGACCTAATAATCCAAGGCACGCAATAAATATCGCAAATCCCGCAAATATGCTAAACACTTTCCCAAATAATTTTTCATTAGTATACTGCTGATTAAATTTTTCATCCAGAAAAAAATAATCAAATAGATTTCCAGGGAAAAAAGAATTAAACTTTTCCTTTATTCCTGCTATAGTACTCGGAAGATTACCTGTAGTAACTTTTACAGATATTGGCCCATTGGAGCTGTAGGTTGGAAATAGGATTGTTGGCTCCAATCTATACTTCAACGATTTTTGATGAAAATTATTAACCACTCCTATTATAGTCCATTTAGAATTATATACCGAAAGTTCTTTTCCTATGGCATCAGTCTTTGAATTGTATCCTAATAATTTAAGAACTTCCTCATTAACTATTATATTATGTAGTTTTCGAAAGTCTGTATTGTAATCTCCTTTTTCAAAACTTCTTCCTGCCTGAAGTTTCAGTTGGTATAGTTCAATGAACCCATAACCAACTCCAAGGTTTCGTGTTGTAAAATTATCTTTGGTTTGAATATCAGTTCTGTGCACATTAAAAGCTCTTCCTAATTCGTCTCCGGGAATACGGTTAGAGCTGGACGCTCCAAGCACGCCTGCCAATTGCTTTACTTCTGCGGCAAAGCTATTTGCCTTGTTTATAAATGTAGAATCAAATTTAGTTAGTTCAGGAGGCTTCACAATTAGCATTTGGGACATATTAAAACCCAGAGACTGCTTATGTACATATTGAATTTGTTTATAGACCACAAACGAGCCAATGATGAGTGCAACAGTTACCGCAAACTGTCCTATAACCAAAACTTTTCTTAAAATGATCCCTTTTCCGGAAGAAATATATTTCCCTTTTAAGACTAATATTGGCTTAAACGAAGAAAGAACGAACGCTGGGTAAAAGCCAGAAATAAATATTCCGGAAATAATTAGTGTAATTAAAGCTGTTGAAATACTATAGCCACTAAGCCCTTTTTGAAATAAATAAGTGAAGCTAAGTTGATGTTGTACCAGCGTATTAAATCCCTGTTGTACAATTACAACAATTAATACAGCAATTAATAATCCTGCAATATTTAATATAAATGATTCAGTAAGAAATTGTCTTATTAATTGCGGCCGGGTTGCACCGGTTACTTTTCGGATCCCTACTTCTTTGGCTCTTTCTAATGACTTCGCCGTAGCAAGGTTAATGTAATTAACCCACGCAATAATTATAATCAATATCGCAATGATGAGTAAACCCCAAACTACAGTAGCACTGGCTGTTTTGCCTATTTCATATTCAAAATCAGAATAAAGATGTGCCTTGGATAATGGTTGCAGGTAAAATTTTTCAAAACTTCCGGAAACTTTGTTACCCTGAAAATGTCTTTGACTGTAAGCTGGAAACTTTGCTTCCAGTGCTTTGTAATCAGTTCCATGTTTCAATTGAATATAATGCCAGAAATCGGAGTCAGTAAAATCATAATCTGCAGATTTATATTGCATGCTTCCTCCAAACATTGTTACATAAGAAGCAAGTATGTCAAATTGTAAATGAGAATTTTCAGGAACATCTTTGCAAATAGCGGTTACCTTGTATGGAATGGAATCAGTTCCCATCAATATTGTCTTTCCAATAATCTCATCATAATTTCCTTTAGTTAAATCGAAAATCTTCTTTGCTGAGTTAAGAGAAAGAATAGTAGTATATGGATTTTTTAAAGGATTTCGATTGTCACCAGCAATTATCTGGTAAGAGAACATATGAAGAAAAGAATTATCAACGGCCAACACTTCCTCGTCACCTATTTTTTTATTATTATTTCCAGTAATGATCATTTTGCCAAAAGGTTCAACTCTTGCATGATCTATAATTTCAGGGAAATCATCCTGCATGGATTTACCAATAGCCGAGTAAGTAATGGTCCCATGCTGTATCAGTTTGCCATTCTGATAGCGGTCATTGTAAATACGGTAAATATCGCTTGCATTTTTATTGAACTGGTCAAAGCTTAATTCAAAGCTCACATATTGTAAGATTAATACGCATGCTGCCATTCCTATGGACAAGCCTGCAATATTAATAGCCGAAAATGTCCTGTTTTTTAATAGATTTCTCCATGCAGTTTTAAAGTAGTTCTTTAGCATAAGCCATGCAGTTTAATAATCAATTTTCCCTCATTAAAATGCCAGCTTCCCAACTCTCTGAACTACAATTTATTAATTAAAACTTAATCTACGAAAGTGTACGTATCCGTACACTCCTT
>JBJMLT010000188.1:0-3636 GCA_045805165.1 Flavisolibacter sp. | reverse complement strand
GACTTTTATATTCAGGCAGTAGAAGAATCCCAAATCATTTCACTTGACTATCAGGCACAGGAAAAAATGTTGCAGGAATTTCCTGTAATGGAAAGGTATTTCAGGCTTATTCATCAAAGAGTACACGCAGCATCTCAAAATCGGCTCAAAGGATTATTTTCACAGACAAGAGAAGAAATCTATCGCCAATTCGTTAAACAATATCCCGAATTTGTACAGCGTATTCCACAATATTTATTGGCTTCGTTCTTAGGTTTTACTCCAGAATATTTGAGCGAATTAAGAGCTAAAAACCTTTCTTAAACTGGTTTAAGTAAATAGTTCCTTCAGTATAAGAATTTTGCGTTGTTAAATTTCAAAAAATAATAATAATGCAAACGAAAAGAATTGACCTTAACGAAGTAACACCGAGTGCTTATCAAATGCTTATCCCTCCAACACAAGCTTATTTCAAAGAAAATTATTTGATTAACGCATTTCATTAAACAGACAATTATGAAATTAAAAAGTCAACAAATAATTGAGTGGTTTTTACGCATTTCGCTAAGTGCAGGGTTTCTTTCGGCGGTAGCAGACAGATTTGGTTTTTGGGACAAAGCTCATTCAGCCTGGGGCAATTGGCAAACATTCATTCATTACACACAAACCCTGAACCCTTCGTTTCCTAAATCCATTATTCCATTTATAGGTGGTTTCGCGACATTGTTAGAAATCCTTTTTGCCATTGGCTTGCTTACCAGATTTAAAACCGTTTCAATGGCAACAGGCAGCGGCATTCTGTTGTTGCTGTTCGCATTAGCAATGACATTTTCCAACTGCATTAAAGCACCTTTAGACTATTCCGTTTTCACAGCTTCAGCAGCATCATTTTCATTAGCCATACTATACAAAAAAACAAAGAAAACAGGAACGACAGACAACCCCTCGTCTGGAGATGAGGTAATTGATTAAGCCTTACTTGACAAATAGCTTTGGCGAAATATTATTTGCATTACCGCCGTTATTATAAATGTCCTTTATCTTAGATTCAAATCCTGCCTTTTTTGCATTGTAAGGCAATGCGCATAAATTAATTAGAAAATGGAATTTAACCCGAACAATAATATTGTTAGGCTCTGCCTTCAAGGTATGGCTTTCGAAGAGAACGGTAAACCTGAAGAAGGAAGCCGGCTATTTCTTCAAGCCTGGAATGAAGCGACAAACGACTTTGAAAAATTTATCGCTGTACATTATGTAGCCCGACAGCAAAAAAATGTTCCCGACAAATTAAAATGGCTTGAAGTTGATTTAAAGCTTGCACTAAAAATAAATAATGACTTTGTAAAAGCAGCTTTTACTTCTCTATATGTAAGCATTGCTAAATGTTATGAAGATTTAAACGATCCTGATAATGCCAGAAAGAATTATGAATTAGCAAATTCAACCACAGAAAAGCCGTCGGATAACGGCCCTTTTTATCATGGTACAAAAGCAGATCTGCAGGTTGGTAGTTTTTTGACAGCAGGGCACAATTCTAATTATAAGTCGGAACTTACAATGAATCATATTTATTTTACTGCGTTGGTTAATGGCGCCGGACTTGCTGCAGCATTAGCCAATGGTGATGGACGAGAACGTGTTTATATTGTTGAACCGACAGGAAGCTATGAAAATGACCCAAACGTTACAAACAAAAAATTTCCAGGCAATCCTACACGTTCATATCGGACAGAAGCGCCATTGAAAATTGTTGGCGAAGTAATCGATTGGGTGAGGCAAACACCTGAAGAACTTCAAAAGTGGCGTGAAAAGCTGGCAAATGTAAAAGGAGAAATTATTAATTAACTCATGTGATAAATAATTACAATTAATAACTTCTATAATTTCACAGAACAGTTTGTGGACAAGGTATAACGGTAAAAGAAACAGAAATACCCAGGAGCCAATCTTTATAAAAATTGGGATGATGTTTATAACGATTGGATTTTACACGACCCACATAAATGGTTTTTAAAAAGTTGATAAATGAAAACAACATAAAGTCAATACAACTTATTTAACAATTAAGACCAACTCTCCAATGAGCAAACGACTGACCTGATTTATCCGCAATTTTTCGTAAGTTTAAAAGAGATATATAAAAAGCAATTCACTATGTTAAAGAGAACTTTTCACTCCTTTTTTTTAGGTTTCGGATTTTTACTCATTATTCCTTTGTGTAGTTTTAGTCAATCGGTGCTATTGCCAAAAGGTTCGAAAGCACCTATGTTCAAGGCAAAAGCGAGCCTGTTAGGAAATGAATTTAATTTTTCATTAAAAAAAGCCCTTGCAAAAGGGCCGGTGGTATTATATTTCTATCCTTCAGCTTATACCGGTGGATGTGATCTGGAAGCACATACTTTCGCCGATTACAAGGACAAGTTTACAGCCGCAGGAGCCACCATTATCGGTGTATCAGCAGATGATATTCAGCGATTGAGGTCGTTCTCATCCAGTCCCGAGTATTGTGCAGGAAAATTCCCTGTAGCTTCTGATCCCGATGGTAAAATTGCCGCGACTTTTGGCCTGAAGATGAAACCTCCACAACCCGGCGTTAAAGATGTTCGAGGCGAACAGGTTACGCATGGCTTCATCCCACGGACAACTTTTGTTATTGACAAAAATCACAAGATTGTAGCTGCGTTTTCATCGGAAACCGATCATATATCGCCAGATGAGCATGTAAAAAGATCATTAGAGATTGTAAAGAATCTCTAGTGTTTGTCGCTTGTTAGTTTTGCAGGATATTCATAAAAAAAACTTGCACATGAAAACGCTAGTCGCCTTGTTTGCTTGCTTTACCATACATTTTATTGCTTCTTCGCAGCTTGTGCATCCATTAAAAGACTGGAAGTTTGGAGTTGCACTTTGGACGTTTCATACGGTAAGTTTTTCCAGGGCGCTGGATATGGTGGATAGTGCGGGAATTAAATATATAGAGCCTAATAACTTCACTAAAACCCTTCCGGAATTAAACGACTCTTCAATGATGCAACTATCACCCGCTGGCATTCAAAAATTAAAATCACTAATTGAGCAAAGAGGACTGAAATGTAAGTCGGTTTATTTAGCAGGGGGTGGCAATATTCAATCCTGGAAACAGCAGTTTGAAAAGGCTAAGCAACTGGGTGTTGAATTTGTAACCGCTGAACCGCCATTAAATATGTGGGACAGCATTGATAGTCTTGCAGGCATTTATCAAATCAAAGTGGCCATCCATGAACATTGGCGCGGTATGAGTCATTATTGGAATCCAGACACAACCCTTATGGCCTTAAAAGGACACCCAAATTTTGGAGTATGTGCTGACATTGGTCATTGGCCTAAGAGCGGCATCAATCCGCTGGATGCTTTAAGAAAACTGAAGGGACATATTATTTCCATTCATTTAAAAGATATCGCGGCATACAACGATCCGAAATTGGTAGATGTTCCTGTTGGGACCGGGGTAGTGGATTTCCCTGCTATTTTCCAGGAACTAAAAAAGCAAGGTTTTAAAGGTTATATCTATATTGAAAGGGATGCAACCGACCAACCCAGCAATCTACCTTCAGTCATTCAGGAAAAGAAATATTATTAAGTTAAAGTTAGTAATATTTTAGTTTTTTTTAATATTTT
>JBJMLT010000187.1:0-8467 GCA_045805165.1 Flavisolibacter sp. | reverse complement strand
CATATCGAGCAGGCGGGAAAGTTTATCCGAATCGCCATGCAGCGTGACATAGCTAACCAGGTCGTCCAGAATTTGCAACTCTATTCCTTTTTCAAAGCAACGTGTTTTGTATACAATGATAGCATCAGAGATAAGTTTCTCCAGAGAGAAAAACATTATGTGATCGTTCGCCTTTGATTGTTGGCCGCTAGCGGTTGGTTGGTCTGAAAAAGTATGAGAAAAGGGAGAAGCCCCAAGGTGATGGTTGGTTTTCATAGTATTGGATGCTGTGCAAGGTGGGGAATAATTGGTACGCAAACAATAAGGGAAAATGCTTAGAAATGAATAGAGTTATTCTTTCTTTCAACTTTTTATTTCTTTTTGCTGCTTCAACTATATGTCAGCAAGGGACCTGAAATGCCACCAGGTAAGAAACCAGGTTATACCCTTATAAGTAAGGATCATCACAAAATATGAAAGGACGGTACCTAAAGTTGTTTTCAATATAATAGATCCAAATGAATCACCTGTCGGGCGAAAAAATCCAATGCATACCCAAATAGTATAAAGTACGGAGATTGCTATTTCGATGAATGGAAGACGCAATAAAGGCAAAAATTGCTGAGTAATAACAAAGGGCACCAGGATTAAAAGGATACCCGAAAAAAGATAACAGTAAAAAACAACCAGCTCCCCATAATTATAAGAGCTTTTCCAGTTGAATAGCTTCAGGATCATTCCATATACAGGCACTAATGCTAATTGTATCCATGTAAAGTATTTATGCAATACCACATATTCAAAATTGTATTTGTAAACATCGTCCCAACCAGACAAAGGAGAAATCTGAATGGGATGCAATTCATAAAATACCCACATGGTGAAAGAAAACAAAGCAATGCATATGAACAGCATGGCAAATGGTTTTTGATAGGGCTGCCTTTTGCCAAGGATGTATTCCCTGATCATTTTGCCAGGTCTAGCAAACAAATTCTTCACCGTGAAAACAAAATTATTTTCTACATGGGTCACCAGGTGTAACATTTCATATACCATTCCTGAAAAGGTGATCCTTTTAATTTCTTTTGAAGCCGATAGTTTTGAATGTTCCATAACTTATCGAAAGGAGGTGGGGCCGTTAGACAAACCAAAAGTAACAATTAGCTTTTACCTTTAACTTTTGTTTATTAAACCTATTTTATAAGGCAAAGTCATTTCTTAATAAAATAGTTATTATGAAGAAGCTATTAATTATATTATTTGCATTAGGATTAACGGTTGGCGCATCCGCGCAACGTTATGGCCACAGAGGCCATTATTATAGAGGAGGCGGAGTTTTTGTCAGGCCTCGGGTATATGTAGGTATTGGAGCATTCGCACCCTATTATGGCTATGGTTACCCTTATTATTCTTACCCACCTATGTACAGCGCAAGGCCTTCGAGGCTGGAAATGCAGATCGAGGATATAAAAGCTGATTATAAGGATAGAATATGGTCTGTAAAGCATGATAGGTCTTTAAGTCATGCTGAAAGAAGAAGTAAGGTTCGTGAACTTAAGCACGAAAGGGAGCAGGCTATTTATGATGCCCGACATAATTATTATAAGAGCAGGAGTTATTAGGGAGTAGCTGATAGCTATTAGCTATTAGCTATCGGCTATCGGCTATCGGCTATCGGCAGTCGGCCGTCGGCAGCCGGTAGTCAGGATATTTAGTTTAGTTTTTATTTATTAAGGATCTGATCTGCTTAAAACGAGGATGCTAAAGGATTAATGCAGATTGCGAGGGTGGAATGTTATTATTATATTGTTCTGCCAACTAAAACTAATTAGAATTGCACCCTTTATTAATTAAACGTACCTGTATTCTTCTCTCTTGTGCAGTTTTATTTATTTCACTGAATACTTATTCGCAGGTGGTGACTACGCTGGCAGGTACAGGCACGGCCGGCTTTTCGGGAGATGGAGGCCAGGCGCTTCAAGCGGAACTTAATACTCCAGTGGCGATTTGTTTTGATGGTGCCGGCAATATGTATATAGCCGAATACACTAATCAACGTATTCGCAAGGTAGATGGGGGAACAGGCATAATAACTACTATTGCGGGGAATGGGACTGCAGGATTTTCGGGGGACGGTGGGCCAGCAATTAATGCACAACTTCATACTCCGGTGTGGGTAGTAGCAGACAAAAACAATCACCTGTTTATTACTGATTATAATAATCTACGTGTACGGCGCATTGATTTAACCACCGGCATTATTACCACAGTGGCGGGAGATGGCACACAAAATTATGTAAGCGGACAACCGGCTACCCAAACTGGTTTGTTGCCAATGGGACTGGCTATTGACCCATCAGGGAATTTGTTTATAACACAACATTCGCCTCCTTTAGTTAATAATAACTCTGATAAAATAAGCCGGGTGGATATGACCACAGGCATAATTACCACTTATGCCGGGACCGGAATTATGGGTTTTTCCGGAGATGGAGGAATAGCTACGCTAGCCAATTTGAACGATCCTTATGGAATTGATTTTGACCAAATAGGTAACCTGTATTTTGCAGATAATGGCAACCAGAGAATCCGACGCATAGATGCAGTGACACATAAAATTACCACGGTGGCAGGCGATGGCGTTACCAGTTGGTATGCTGCGGATGGAGGACTAGCAACACAATCAGGATTCAATTGGCCTACAGACGTAAAAGTAGATAGCAAAGGAAACCTGATCATTGCTGATATGAATGATTGCCGCATAAGGAAAGTGGACATGAGCACTGGGGTACTTACTACTATTGCGGGTAATCATAACGCGAACATGGGGCCTGATTGCGTAGCGCCTACTTTAAGCTCTTTAGGAGATTCGAGGTGTGTAGCTGTGGATGGCCATGGCAATGTTTGCTGGACGGAGCAAGATTTTCATCGCATCCGGATGGTGATACCAACAACAACGGCTACCATTTCTATTACTGCTTCGTCTACCGATATATGTGGAACGCAGATATACTTTACTGCTCATACCACAGGCACCAGCTTACTGAGTACTTTCTCATGGCAAAAGAATGGTGTGAAAGTGGGAACGAATGACAGCACCTATACTGATAATTTTAATAAGAATGATGTAATTGCTTGTACGGTGAACCCAAATAGCTGCGGAGGCATTCCTGTGAGCAGCAATTCCATTACATTAACTGGCAGGACGACTGTAACACCTGTTGTTACTACTGTTGCCAGCAATACTTATATATGTGCAGGTACAGCGGTTAGCTTTACCGCGAGCAATGCAAGTAATAGCCTGAGCCCTTCCTATCAATGGATGGTGAACAATGTACCAGTTGGGACAGATACTACTGTATTTACCAGCAATACATTAACGGATAGTTCTATTGTTGTTTGCCGGATGACAGTACCTCAATGCGGAGGCGGAACAACAAAAGCTTTTTCCACTCCTATAATTGTGCGCACACGTAGTATAATGAATGCACAGGTGGGAGTATTGGGTGAATTTACCGCAGGGGCCTGCTTAGGATCTTTAGTGAAACTACATGGAGCTGCAGTTAATTGTGGCGACCATCCATTATATCAATGGTATTTGAATGGCCAACCCACAGTAACCACTGAAGATTATAATTCTACCAATTTCTCTGATGGTGATGTAGTAACACTTGCCATTACAACAGATTCCAGCACTACCTGTCAGCCAAAACAAACATTGCAATCGGGGGTGACGACAATCAATTTTGTGCCAAATGTTACTCCTTCTATTACGATCAGTTCCAGTGGCAGTGAATTCTGTGAAGGGCATCCGGTGCAGTTTATTGCGTCTACTGTAAATGGAGGAGATAGTCCGAATCTGGAATGGCAAATTAATGGAATAGCAACTGGCGGAACGGACAGTAGTTTTAGTCCAGCCCATATAATTAATGGGGACCTGGTAAGCTGTTTACTGCATGCGAGCGGATGTGCGGACCCGAAAGATGTGAGCTCTAATGGCATTTCAATGATAGTACATCCATTACCTGATATACATTTTTCTCCTGCAGATACGACGGTATCTCCAGGCACTGTTTTACAACTGAAAGCCTCTGCATCCTCTCCCGTAATCAGTTATGCATGGCTGCCGGACAGTTTATTTGTTGCGAGTGTTGGTGCATCGGTAACAACCAGACCAATAATAAATACCTCTAGTTACCAAGTGCAGGCCACAAGCGATTTTGGGTGTGTTGCTATGGCCGAAGGGATAATTAAAGTAATGACGAAATTGTATATGCCTACGGCGTTTACTCCGAATGGAGATGGCAAGAATGATGTTTTCAGAATACCACAGGGAGTGAATATTAAGTTGACGGAATTTGCAGTGTTTGATAGATGGGGAAATAAGTTATTCTCTACAAAAGATATATCTGTTGGATGGGATGGAACGTTGAATGGAAAGACATGTGATCCTGGGACATATATTTATCTGGTGATTGGAAGCTCGGATAAGGGGAAGGTGATGGAGAAGGGGACAGTGGTTTTGATTAGATAGAGGGAGCTTAACCGCGAAGACGCGAGGGCGCTAAGGGATTTGCTAAGAGATAAAGGTTAGGAAAGAGAGAAGGAGAATACAAGGCTAAGAGATGAAAGAGGAGGGAAGAGAGAGGTTTAACCGCGAAGACGGGAGGGCGCTAAGGGATTTGCTAAGAGATAAAGGTTTGGAAAGAGAGAAGGAGATTAGCGGAGGGACAGGGTGGTGGGACAAATAAGTGGAGGAAAATCTGGAGGATATAATAAAAATAAATGACTATTTTTTGTAAGTTTAAAAAGTCATTACTATCCTAAATTTTTCTTCGTCAAATTAACTACTAAATGAGAAAGTTCTACAATGCATTGTCATGCACCAATGGTTTTAAATCCACTGCTCTTTTATTTGTTTTCTGTTTATTTTCTTTCCTGAATGCGTCTTCGCAATCAACTACGTTTACACTTGTTTATGTAAACGATACTCATTCTCACCTTGATAGCTATGGACCGAAAGATGCCAACCTTGATGGTGAATATGGAGGTATTGCAAAAGCAGCCACAGTAATCGGGAGTATTCGGGCAACAGAATCCAATGTATTATTACTTCATGCAGGAGATGCATTTGTAGGCGACTTCATGTTCAACAAATATTTTGGCGTACCTGAATTACAATTGATGAAGCAATTGAATTTTGATGCGATGGCTGTAGGAAATCATGAACTGGATTTTGGTCCGGCAGTATTAACAGGTGTCCTGAATGCAGCTTTTGCCGGAGGCTCTTTCCCGCTATTGTCTGCCAATCTGAATCTTTCAGCTTACCCAGCTTTGCAAACCTGGATCCAGCCTTCTATAATCAAGACCATTAATGGCGTGAAAGTTGGCATTTTCGGCATGACCGTACCACATGTACCAACATCAAGTCCGCTCTTTACAGTAGATGACAATGTGGTAGCTATTGCTCAACAATCAATCAATAATCTAAAAGCATCCGGAGCAAATGTTGTGATCTGTCTTTCTCACCTTGGGATATTTTATGATAAGATAGTCGCACAAAATACGAGTGGAATCGATTTTATTATTGGTGGACACGATCATTTACTTTTTCAAACACCAGTAGTAGTTAATAATCTCAATGGCACTGCAGTGCCCATTTTCCAGGCCGGGAAGTATTACAAGAACATTGGTAAACTGCATTTCACTTTTAACCAAAATAACTCCAGTGTAGTAATTAATGATTACTCCATTATCAATGTGGATGAAACAATACCGAAAGCTCCGGCAATTCAGGCTGTGATTGATCAATTGAAACTGGGCATCGTGGCAAAATATGGTGATGTGTACCATACAGTAGTTGCCACTGCGAAAAAAGATATAACAGATACGGTTGAACACAAAGTGCCTTTTCGTGATGTTCCTGTGGCCAACCTGGTAACTGATGCTTTCAGAAATAAGACAGGCACCCAACTTTCTGTAGACGCATTAGGTTTGATACGGGAACAATTGTACGATGGCCCTATTGTACCGGCCGATGTGTTCAGGACCTTGTGCTTAGGATTTGATCCACCCACAGGGTTGGGATTCAAACTAGGTACTTTTGATATTACCGGAGAAAATTTGCGAAAGGCAATTGAATTCGGATTGTCACAATTATCTGTTACAAGAGATTTCTTCCTTCAATTTTCCGGTGTGGAGTTTCATTATGACCTTTCGAAACCGATAGGACAACAGGTAGACATTAATTCCATGCGGGTGAACGGCAAGAAATGGTCTCCACTGGAAACGTATACGGGCACGTCCAATGCTGCCATAATAGCTTTGGCTCCGTTACTTGGTGTAAGTATTAGTAATATTAATTTGACCAATGACTTTGAATACACGGTATTGAAGGATTACCTGGCAGCTCAAAAGGGCCGTGTAAGCTATCGCTCAGAAGGTAGAATTATTGAAGTAAACACAGAATCAGGGGGATTGGTGAATAGTCAAACTTTACAAGAAAAATTATTAAAGCAACAAACCCTTGCGGAACAAAAACTGTCCCCTTCTGTCTATCCTAATCCATTTACAGGGTCAACTAATTTTTCATTTTCAGTTACAAAGCAATCGCGTGTTATAATCAGTTTATATAATCAATCGGGTAACCAGGTGTCTACGCTGGTAAATCAGCAATACGCGCCAGGAAATTATACCTATCGATTGAAGAACCCAAATCTTGCAACGGGGGTATTTTATTATAGGATCACAACTGAGGAGGGAATAAAGACTGGAATATTGATACATATGAGGCCATAAGGGTTTGGGTGGTTAAAGGAAAAATTCATTGCTAAGAGATAAAGGTTAGGAAAGAGAGAAAGAGGAGTTTAAGGCTAAGAGATGAAAGAGGAGGAAAGAGAGGAGTTTAACCGCGAGGACGGGAGGGCGCTAAGGGATTTGCTAAGAGATGAAAGGTTTGGAAAGAGAGAAGGAGAATACAATTGCTAGGAGATAAAGGTTAGGAAGGAGAGAAGGAGGGAGAATAATTAGAGAGAGGTTTGGTTTGGATATTAGGTGATAATATATAAAAGGTGTTTATGAAAGTGACGGAGGAGATAGCGAAGCATTTGAGGGAAGTGTATAACGGAAATAACTGGACGGATGTAAGTATGAGGGATGCGTTGAAAGGGATATCCTGGGAACAGGCTACGCGAAAGGTGGATTCTCTGAATACGATAGCGATGCTGGTATTCCATATGAATTATTATGTGCGGGTAGCGATAAAAGTTCTGGAAGGAACGATGCCTGATGCTCATGATAAGAACAGCTTTGATCTTTCACCAATACAAAATGAAACGGACTGGAAACAACTGGTGGATACTGCTTATGCGGATGCGGAAAGGCTTGCTTCTCTGATTGAACAACTGGACGATATTATTTTATTTGAGACCTTCTGGAAAGAGAAGTATGGGAATTATTACAGGAATTTAACGGGAGTTATTGAGCATTGTTATTATCATATGGGGCAGGTGGTGGTTTTGGGAAAGTTTTTGAGCTTAACCGCAAAGACGGAAGGACGCTAAGGAATTTGTTAAGAGATGAAAGGTTAGGAAAGAGATAAAGAGGGGGAAACTGCAGAGAGAGGGAGAAGCAGAGGTTTTCGCAGAGCAGATGAAAGGGTTGGAGGGGATAAATTAGTGGGAGGATGTGTAGATGGGGGATTGATGACTAAAAAGATGGATTGATATGCTAAATTTATTAGCATTTTTGGCATGGGGATTGGAGGTTTAGAGTTAAATAATGATTTATGAATACTGATAAACAAAAGAATAATAATACTGGTAATATGATCAAGGATCCTGATGGAAAACCGGTGATGAAGAAATGACGGGAGCACAGAATTCTTATTTGCATACTCTGGCTGATGAGGCGGGAGAAGAAGTTAGTGATGATCTGACAAAAGCAGAAGCAGCTAAGAAGATAGAAGAATTGCAGGAGAGGACTGGAAGAGGGAGGAGGGATTAATAAAATTAAAAAGGGCAATAAAGCCCTTTTTAATTTTATAGAAAAGTCGAAACGTTATTATTGGTTGAATTTTCTTGTAATATTATTTAGTACTCAGTTTAACAATAGCAGTTTTACCATTCCAGAATCCTCCACTTAAATGAAGGTCATAAACTTTTTTTTCTGGGACTTCAAAAATTAGAAGCCCAGTTTTTGAAATATGTGGATTGCATTCCTTCATAAACAAGGTCTCTTTCCCAGAAATCTTTTCAAAAGATGCTTCAGCATCAGTATTAAACTCAGTTCCTTTTTCATCCGTTAATTTAAAAAAGGAATTATCTAAAGTATGTTCTTCATTATCATTATTACGAAAAGTAAGGTCAACAATTAAATAAATTCCATCCGCAGTTTTCTTTGAATATTCTTCACCGATGGATTTACTAAAATGGGCTTCATTTATTGTATAAGAAAAGTTACCTACATCTATATTATCGCCGATTTTTTT
>JBJMLT010000186.1:0-13902 GCA_045805165.1 Flavisolibacter sp. | reverse complement strand
ATCTCCCAGAGCCAGGTAGGATTGACCAAGATTGTTATTGATAGTACTATTATCTGGTTCTTTCTTTATGCACACGATGTAAAGCGGAATGGCCATGTAGTCAATGCCACATACACTTAAATCAGCGCCAAGATTATTCAGCATGCAATCATTTTCTGGTTGTTCCTTAGCGGCTTTTAAAGCAAGTTGTAAGGATTGTTTTGGTTCACCCATTAGCAAGTAGCCATAAGATGCCTTATTGTTTAAGTTGGCAGAACCGTAATCTGTAACTGAAGTACCTAATGCGCCCGAAAGCTTATTATCCAGTTCATTTAAATATTGAAGTACCTGATCTTTATTCTCAAGCTTTCTGGAAGCAATTTGTAATTTTTTCTCATTACGACCTGGCAGACCTGGTAATGTACTGTTACCTGCTCCACCTGAAACTGTGAATGTTGGTTCAGGCGGGAGTTTAGTTTTATTATTTTTGAAAAGCAATGCTACTTTACTGTCAATATAGTCACGATTTACTTTTTTAATAACATAAGGTTTTTTTTTAACTGTCTTCTTTGCCGTTAACTGCACCATAGTATTATTACCGATCATTTGTTGCAAGGAGGGTAAAAATCCGGTATTGCGCACAATTGAATTGAGCCTTTCAGTCCGCTCTTTGTATAAAGGATTATCCTGGAGTCTTTGTTTAGCTACAGGTGTAATATCGCGAAGCCCATAATCTCTTTCAATTTCTATAACCTGTATACTGTTCTGAGGAAGGCTTTTGTCATAAAAATTTTCATCAATCACTACTAATTGATCCGTATCAGGATCCCTTGATGTCTTAAATCCTAACCATTCAGGACTCTCAAATGGGTAATTAGGATATTTCTCTTTGCTTATGTAGGCGATCTCATTTTTTTCTGCCTGCGTCATGGATGCTAACATGGTCTCTGCCTTAGAAATATTATTTTTAATATAAGATGACGGATTGGTAATACTTTTTTCAGATAATATATAATGTTCTAAAAATTCCTCGCGTTTAGCTGGCCTCCATGGTAATGATTTACCCGGAGGCAAAACGAGGATAACGTTGTTGTACTTAGGGAAGCCATTTACTGGTATTCCTGGATTAGGAGCTCTGTAAATACCAGAAGTTACTGTACTGCCTTGTAATAAGAATGAGATATTATTAATTAAAATCTCAAAACTGCAAGCATATTCTCCTGTAGCTTCTGTTCCTCCGCTTTTTGTTTTATACAGGTCGTAGAAAGAAATGGTAACAATTAGGTGATAGGGGATTTTATTATTTGAATAATCTTCATCCCATACATATCCGGAAGAACCTACATTTACGCCTACAGGTTCCGGATAATACTTTTTAAAGGTCTCAATTACAGCATCCATCATTTGAATAGCTTTTGCTTTTCCAGATCCTTTAAGTGTATGATTTGTATATGATGAATTATAATAGGTACCCTGAGCATTCCAGGCTCTCTCCAGTTGAGCATGAGCAGAAAATGACTGCACAAATGTTAAGGACAAAAAGTAATAAATGGGTCTCATTAACAGTCCATTTATTTATTTGGTAGAATAAAGATTATAAGATTCGAAGTATTAATTATTATCTATTTATACTATTACTACAATTTACAAAATTCCTTTCCCAGTTTTAAAATAAACTGATATAACAAAAGTTATTAGCCTTAGTATTATGATACTTACCGGCATTTGTAGTAATTGTACAGAAACTCTCTATTCTAATACTAACAATATTAATTATACTACCAATACTACAAATACCACCTATATTACTAATACTACCAATACTACGAACTATCAATTTCCCGTCTTATAGATCTTCACATTCTTATTAACCTGCTTTTCCGGAGGTAGATCAAATATTTTATCCCCTATATCGGTAAGCAGCCCTTCATAGGTAAATCCTTTATTCACAGCCCACGTAAAATTTTGCTTTATTTCTGCAGGTTTGCCAAGTCCTTTAAAATCCATTTCAGCTTCCCATAAAAAACCACCATCTACCAGTTCACTGCCTTCGAATGTGAAGAATAACTGACCCTTTACCATTTCCTCATAACCAGGCTTTAAATTAAATTCTTCATGTCCGAATATTTTTGGAGTACTATATAATAATTCACCCAGACCAAAAGCTATAGTGGTCTCACCTGCTGCTTTATGTTCAAGATTAAAAATAAAGACTTCACCAGCTTCAAGTCCCCATCCTTCACAATCAAATGAAACCTTGCCCACCACGAATGGAATTTCAATGCCTACAGGCAAAGGACATTTTGGTTTCTTTACTTCAACACTTTCAATCTTAGCTGCTTCCATTTGTCCCTCAGAGCAATAATCATTTAGTGTAGTTAGTCTTAGTGATCTTAAAACTTCTATCATCGTAATCACCAGGCCATAATAAGATTGCCTGTATTGTTCTTCGCCTGTAGAAGCCAGACGCACCCAATACAGGTAATCATTTAAATAACCTTTATACACATCAATGATCTTATGGAACTCTTTCTCATTCAGATCCGCAAATAGAGGCAGATAATAATTGTTCACTCCATTTTTTGCTTCACAGATCTCTTCATTAAGAGTAGGATCCGGATTGCCTTCTCCAACCTTATCAGATCTCTCTTCAAAAGGAACCATATTTAATTTCATTACTGTATCATACTCAATCTTTAAAGCCAATCTTTGTTTACCTATTTCTTTCAATTCCTTTTCCAGTTCAAATACTCTGTCCACAAATTCACTATGTAGCGATACACATACTGCCGTTGCAAATGGCTGAAAGGGCTTGATCACCATTTTCCCCTGCTGGCCTCTTTTAAGTACTTCCAATGCTTCTTTTTGAGCTAAAGGATATTCCTGTTGTTTTAGCTTAGTAAATTTTTTATAAAGATCATCAAGCATTTTCTGGTATTCACGATGCTCTTTTATTCTTGTTTCCGTTTCATTTACATTCATGCACTGTGCCGCTTCTTTCACCTGATCGAAATTCAGATAGTCCGGTTGCTTGTAACGGTGCCTCACATAATCCATCAGCTTTAATGCAGATTCTAATTTTAATCGGCTAAGTCCATTTATAGCCCTGTATGTAAATGATCCTCTCAATGAATTTTCATAGCATTGTATAGCTTCATTCTTCCGGCCCTGCTTTTCATATATAATACCAAGAGAATTATTAGCATGATGATGATAAGGTGTAGAGGCTATTGCTTTTTTTAAATACGCTTGTGCGCTTTCTACATCTCCAAGCGACAGGTACGATTGACCTAGATTATTATTGAGTGTACTATTATCAGGTTCTTTCTTTATACACACGATGTAAAGTGGTATGGCCATGTAATCTATGCCGCATACACTTAAATTAGCACCTAGGTTATTAAGCATGCAATCATTATCAGGTTGTTCCTTTGCAGCTTTTAAAGCTAGCAGCAACGATTGCTTTGGCTGGTCCATTAGCCAGTATCCATAAGATGCTTTGTTGTTTAAATTGGCCGAGCCATAGTCTTTAACTGTAGTTCCTAATCCTGCTGTTAGTTTTTCATCAAGCTCATTAAGGAATTGCACAAGCTGATCTTTTGTTTCCAATCTTCTCGATGCCAATTGCAGTTTCTTTTCATTACGTGAGGGAAGATCAGGTGCCGGACTATTATTTTTTTGCACACCTCCGGATGCAATAGGCTGAGATGGAAGTTTAACAGAATAATCTCTGAACAGGGAATCTGCTTTACGATCAATATATCTTCTGTCCACCTTCTTCATTACAAATGGTTTCTTAATGGTCTTGTGTGAACTTGCCACCATTATACCATTGCTGCCAAGTAATTGCTGAAGATCAGGAAGGAAATTTGTACTGCGAACAATATTGTTCAGGCGTGTCACATGAGAATTGTACAGATCCACCTCCCATTTTCTTGGAGCAACGGCAGAATAAGATTTACGGCCATGGTCTCTGGAAATAACAATTACCTGGTAACTGTTTCTTGGAAGCGTCCTGTCATAGAAGTTCTTATCAATTATAACCAACTGATCGGCTGTGGTATCAAATGGACTTTTAAATCCTTCCCATTTGTCATAGCCATATTCAGAGTACATATATTTCGCTTTTTTTAAGTAAGCGATTTCATTTCTTTCTGAAGCGGGCATAGAAGCAAGAAATTGTTCAGCATTTATAATTTCCTGTTTTTGAAAGGCTGAAAGATTTGTTCCACTTTTTTTAGATAAAATATAATTCTCTATATATTCACCTTTGGTCGCAGGCCTCCACGGTAATGGTTTACCTGGTGGTAAGATCAGGATCATATTATTATATTTCGGAAATCCATTGACAGGTATGCCAGGGAATGGTTTTCTGTAAACGCGACTATTGCCATGAGATAGGGCAGTTACTTGCATCAGGTAGCCGATATTATTGATCCATATCTCAAGGCTCGATGCATACTCTCCACTGGCCTCTGCACCTCCTTCCTTTGTTCTGGAAATGTCGTAAAAAGGAATGGTAACATAAATTTGAATAGGATCTTTTACCCCTTCAGTCATAGAGTAATAATTTTCCCATACGCCACAATACGGACCTACATCTGCACCTTGTGGTTGAGCATACGACCTTTTAACTACATCAACTACTGCATCCATCATCTTTATAGCCAAAGTATTTTCTTTTGCCGTCAATTGCCTGGATGTGTTATGCGAAGTATTATGATACTTGCCGGGCGCATCAAATAAGTATTCACCTACAGTTTGTGCTATTGAAGTGCACGGAAGCACTATTTGCAAGATCAATATATAGCTAACGAATTTCATACGAGGAAAGAATAGTAGTAATGGTTTTATTAGTAGTATTGGAAGTATTTGTATAAAGTTTTACTTTACTATTACTACTAATTCCACAATTACCACCAATACTACTTCTTAAAATAACAAGTTAGTAATTTGGCCTTTTAGCAGAAATATAACTTTTGTTCTATTGACGGCTATCAATCTTTACAACCTGCAAAAATTACAGTATCTATAAGGCATATACTCTGCGTAAACCTCTGCTTCTCCGCCTTTCTGCGGTTAAATAACTTGTCAACCTGTTAACTTGTCAACTTGTCAACTGTTAACCTGATAGCCGACAGACGATTGCTTTCTTCTAATTAATGAATACCTTTGTAATACCTGAAAAAGCTAATAGTTATATTACTTCTTATTATTTACGGAGCTAATGTCTCCGGAATGACGCTGCATTTTCACTATTGCTGCGGAAAGCTGAAAAGCATTGATCTTAATGCCGCTACAAAAAATTGTTTCGGCCTCATGGATCATAATATGAGTAAGAAGAAATGCTGTGATAATAAGCAGTTAACAATTTCTATTAAGACTGATCAGAAGCCGGTAAATGCTTTACAGTTACCTTTTTCCTCAGTCGCAGTTAAATCGTTTTCACCTTTATTTCAAATTACTGCACCAATTACCACTGCCAGGCTAATACCTGAAGTTTTTGCTCCGCCTCCTCTTCAAAAAGATCTCAATACATTTTATTGCATTTTCAGGATCTGATTGTTTACATGTATTGTTCAATAGAACAGTGTGGATCATCATGTTAAACAATTAAATTTCCTTTATGCATTATTTAAAATTCTTTGGTATTGTGCTTCTCTCCATTATTACATTTCATTCACAAGCACAATCCGATTCAACAATTTCTTTCAAGGTTCATGGTGTTTGCGTTCAATGTAAGCAACGCATACAAAACGCATTAAAAGTAAAAGGAGTTCATTCAGCCATCTGGGATGTAAACACGAAAATTCTTTCTGTAAACTATTCTCCTTCTATAATCACTTCAAGGCAACTTCATAAAAAGGTCGCCGGTGTTGGTCATGATACTGAACTGGAAAAAGCAGATGACAAGATTTATAAATCATTACCCGAATGTTGCCATTACCGCGAAATGGAAATGAATTCTAACGACCAGATGCCGGATGACCATCTAATGGATACAACCAGCAAAACGCTTTCAGGAGTAGTCGTAACCACAAGAACACGCACCAGCTATATTGATGCAAAAAGTGCTTTCGGCACCACCATTATTTCTAAAAACGAATTACTAAAAGCAGCCTGCTGCAATCTCAGTGAAAGCTTTGAGACCAGTCCCTCAGTTGATGTTTCTTACAACGATGCCGCTACAGGTTCTAAACAAATTCAGTTGCTCGGACTGGCAGGGATCTATACACAGCTAACAGTAGAAAATCTTCCCGGACCAAGAGGCTTGGCCTCATCTTCGGGATTGAATAGTATCGCTGGCCCATGGGTAGAATCTATTCAACTAATAAAAGGCACTGGATCAGTAGTGAATGGATTTGAAAGTATTGCAGGGCAGATCAATATTGAATTGAAAAAGCCCCGCACTACTGATCCGCTTTATTTGAATGCTTATGTAAACAGTATGGGCAAAACAGATGTGAATCTTAACTGGGCGCAAAAGATCAACAGTCATTGGTCAACCGGATTATTATTACATGATGATTTCCTGTACAAGAAGGAAGATTTGAATAAAGATGGATTCAGAGATCTCCCTACTGGTAATCAATTCAGCGCTATTCATAGATGGCAGTACCTGGGAGAGAATGGATTGATGTCGCAGTTCGGCTTTAAAATATTGACTGATAATAGAACTGGCGGACAATTAAATTATGAACCATCAACTGATAAGTTCACCTCCGATTCCTATGGTATCGGTCTTAATACCAAACACTATGAAGTATTTGGAAAAACGGGATATGTTTTCCCTGAAAAGATGTATAAGAGCATCGGGCTTCAACTATCTGCATCGGATCACCAACAGAACAGTTATTTTGGATTTACAGAATATAATGCTACCCAAAAGAATTTTTATTCCAACCTTATTTACCAGTCAAGGATCAATTCTGACGTACATACTTTTAAAACTGGTATCAGCTTTCTTTATGATAGTTATAATGAAAAGCTGAATACAGTTCCTTTTGATCATAAAGAAACTGTCCCAGGCGCCTTCATTGAATATACATTTAAGCCCAATGAAAAAATAGATATTGTTGCAGGACTTCGTGAAGATCATAGTAATCTGAACGGATGGTTCACTACACCAAGGTTCAATATGCGATATGCTGTTTTGCATAATACCACTTTCAGGCTCAGCTTAGGAAGAGGACAGCGCACAGCTAACATCTTTGCTGAAAATATGGGCTTAATGGTAAGTTCTCGGCAGATAAATATCATAGATCAGGTTCCTGGAAAAGCATATGGCTTGAATCCCGAAATAGCCTGGAATAAAGGCATCAGTATAGATCAGAAGTTCAGGTTATTCAACAAGGAAGCATCGGTAAATGTTGATTTCTACAGAAATGATTTTGTAAATCAGGTAGTAGTGGACCTGGAAAACGCAAGGGAAGTAAAATTCTATAATCTTCAGGGTAGATCCTTTTCAAACAGCTTGCAGACTGAATTGAATTTTATTCCCCTGAACAATTTATATATTAAATTGGCTTATCGCCTTTACGATGTAAAGACCACCTATGGCAATCAATTATTGGAAAAGCCATTGATAGCAAAACATAGAGGATTTGCCAATTTAGCGTATGATCTTAACGGATGGAAGCTGGATTATACAATTAATATTGTCGGCAATAAAAGAATTCCTTCAACTGGCGCCAATCCGGATCCATATAAATTATCCGATTATTCTCCATCTTATTTAACAATGAATGCCCAGGTAAGCAAATCATTAGGACAAAAGAAATTATTTGATGTCTATGTGGGAGCAGAAAACCTTACAAATTATTTCCAGAAGAACGCCATTATTTCATCGGACCAACCTTTCAGCCCCTATTTCGATGCCTCCCTTATTTGGGGACCCGTTACTGGTAGGCTTATTTATGGAGGATTAAGATTTACATTAAAATAATTCTCCCCCTCTCAACTGTCAACTTCTCTCAATTCCCGACCCCCGATTCCCGAAAATTGACGATTGACGATTGACGATTCACGATTCTTCCACAGGCATAGCAATTGCAGTAGTTGCTTAAAAAATCTATCTCTTCCATAAGAAATAAAGTTTAAATAAGTACCATCCTATATGCCTAGAAAATTATCTGATAAGCTACTTCAGGCCAAACTTTTGCCCAAAACACCATCCGGTATTTCCGGACTGGATGAAATTACCGGAGGCGGATTACCTAAAGGCAGACCCACGCTTGTATGCGGTGCGGCTGGATGTGGTAAAACCTTAATGTCCATTGAATTTATTGTACGGGGTGCATTAGACTTTAAAGAGCCAGGTGTGTTTATGGCCTTTGAAGAAAAGGCTAAAGAATTAACCACTAATGTAGCCTCCCTCGGTTTCGATCTGGAAAAGCTGATCCGTCAGAAAATGATCAGGATCGATCACGTCCATATTGATAAAACTGAAATAGAGGAAACTGGAGAATATGACCTGAACGGACTGTTCATTCGCTTGGCCTATGCAATTGATAGTATAGGCGCAAAACGTGTTGTATTGGATACTATAGAAAATCTCTTTGCAGGTCTTACAAACCAGGCATTGATTCGTGCGGAACTGCGGCGCCTATTTAGTTGGCTTAAAGAAAAACAAGTTACTGCTATTATCACTGCGGAAAGGGGAGATGGCAATTTTACCCGGCACGGATTAGAAGAATATGTTTCAGATTGTGTCATATTGTTGGATCATAGGGTAATAAATCAAATTTCTACCCGTTTGCTTCGGATTGTAAAATATAGGGGATCAATGCATGGCACCAATGAATATCCCTTCCTGATTGATGAGGACGGCATCTCTGTTTTGCCAATTACCTCTCTTATGCTGGATCATCGGGTAAGCTCGCAACGTGTTACTTCTGGCATTCCTTCATTGGATAATATGTTAGGAGGTAAGGGCTTTTTCAGAGGCAGCTCCATCCTGGTTTCCGGAACTGCAGGTACTGGAAAAACCAGTATTGCTGCCTATTTTGCGAATGAAACCTGCACAAGAAAAGAAAAATGCATTTTCTTCGCTTTCGAAGAATCTCCTGCTCAGATCGTCAGGAATATTAAATCTATTGGCATTGATTTGCAATCGCACATAGATAAAGGACTTCTTGAAATGCATTCCTCACGGCCAACAATTTTTGGGTTGGAAATGCATCTGATATCCATCTATAAGAAAATAAAAAAGTTCAGGCCTCGAGTAGTGATTTTAGATCCTATAACCAATCTTATTACAGTTGGATCGGTCAGCGAAGTGAAAGCTATGCTCATTAGATTGATCGACTTTTTGCAAAAAGAGCAGATCACCGTAATGTTTACCGCCCTTACACTTAACAACATTGTTAATGAGCAGACAGATGAAGGAGTTTCTTCTCTTGTAGATACCTGGCTCTTGGTTAGGGATATAGAATCGAATGGTGAAAGGAACCGCGGCATGTATATTATGAAATCAAGGGGAACGAAGCATTCAAATCAGGTAAGGGAGTTTATAATTACTGATAAAGGATTAGACCTCGTAGACGTGTATTTAGGCTCAGATGGCGTTCTTACCGGTTCGGCAAGAGAGGCACAACAATTGAGTGAAGAAACCAGCAAAATACTCCGCAATCATGCGTTAAGCCGGAAAGATATTGAGATAGGCCGAAAAAGAAAAGTGCTGGAAGCAAGGATCGCCTCTCTTCAGGAGGAATTCGAATCAATACAGGATGAATTGAATAAATCATACATCGAGGAAGATATTCGAAAAGAGATCATTGAAAAAAATAGAAAAAAGCTTATGGAAAATAGGCAGTCTAAAAATATGGACAATGGCAAAAGGAAGTAAAAAAGAAGAAAAGACTTATAAATGGGAATTACGGCTCTATGTAGCAGGCAAAACTCCAAAATCCGTTCTTGCCCTTAAGAACCTTAAAAAATATTGCGAGGAGAATTTAAAAGATCAATACCGGATTGAAGTCATTGACCTATTGGTACATCCGCAGCTCGCAGAAGGGGATCAGATATTGGCCATACCAACGCTGGTACGAAAAGTTCCACAGCCTATCAGAAAGATCATCGGTGATCTTTCCAACGAAGAAAAAGTGCTGGTAGGATTGAATATGCGACCTGTAATATAATAAAATGAACAAATTAGCGTCAAAAGAAATTTATCCGGATAAAGATCACGTTGAAGCATCGGTGAAGTATGTACTTCATTTATATATAACCGGCGCTACTCCAAATTCAAATAGAGCAGTAACAAATATTAATTCCATTTGCGAAGAACATTTGAAAGGCCGTTATATATTAAAAGTGATCGATGTATATCAACAGAAAGAGTTAGCAGAGGCCGAGCAAATTATTGCGCTGCCACTTCTTATTAAAAAGCAACCGCTGCCTGAAAGAAGAATGATTGGTGATCTTTCAAACACCGAAAAAGTATTAAAAGGATTAGGTCTTTAAAGCAATGGAGAGTAAAATAAGGAAATATAGAACTACAGAAGACCTGCAAAGGCAGGTGGAAGATTTGCAACGCCAGCTTGAAGAAGCGAACGACACTATTGAAGCGATTCGTACAGGTCAGGTAGATGCTTTAGTTGTGAAGGGTGAGGAGGGCCATCAGCTGTATACTTTGAAAAATGCAGACCAAACCTATAGAATGTTCATTGAGAAAATGACAGAAGGTGCCGTTACTATAAACAATCAGGGATTGATATTATATTCCAATTCACAATTCGCATCAATGGTGAACCTTCCTCTCTCAAGTGTACTGGGGCAATCTTTCGATAAATTTATTGCGGAAGAGAATAAAGATTATTACGCAAACCTTTTTCAAAAGTGTTGGACACAGGATTGCAAGGGTGAAGTAGTATTAGTTGGCGAAAACAGAAAAACACCAGTTCAATTATCACTCACAACTCTGGAATTAGACGAAGGCATTTCTTTAAGCATCATTCTCACCGACTTGACGGAACAAAAGGAAACACAAAAACAATTAAAGGAAAATAATGAACGGCTCGAAGTTGCAATAAAAGCGTTGGAAGCTAGCAACCATGACTTGCAACAATTTGCCTCCGTAGCTTCTCACGATCTGCAGGAACCATTGCGTAAGATCCTGATATTTTCAAACTTGCTTAAAGAAAAGCAGGAGTCATTTCCCGAGTCCGGATTCTTCATCACTAAGATCATAGATTCAGCCACTCGCATGAAAACGCTTATTCTGGATATACTTGATTATTCAAGGCTATCTGCAGAGAAACAAACCTTTGAGATCGTTAACCTAAATCAGCTATTGACTGAGCTTCTTGATGATTTTGATCTTATCATAAAAGAGAAGAATGTTGAAATTACTTATGGTAATCTGCCTACTTTAGAAATAAATAAAGGACAGATACGGCAGGTATTTCAAAACATTATTAGCAACGCTATTAAATTCTCTAAGAAAAATAGTACACCTGTTATCTCCATTAAGTCTATGAGGATTGCAGAAAGATCTTTTGAAAGTGAACAAAGCGATAACGGATCTTTCTGGCTCATCAGCTTTTCTGATAATGGTATTGGCTTTAATGAAAAATATGTATCCAGCATATTTACTTTGTTCGAACGGCTGAATTCAAAAGATAAATATGAAGGCACTGGAATCGGACTTGCAATAGCCAAAAAAATAATTGACAAACATGATGGATTGATTACTGCGCATAGTGAAGAAGGAAAGGGAGCAACCTTTCTTATAATACTGCCAGACAGGCAATCTAAAAATTCGCTCTCTTAAATATTGATGGTTTCTGGGATAAATATAATTCAGCATTCCCAACCTAAAGAAATCGTAAATCGTAAATCGTAATTCGTAAATCCGCAACCCAAAGCTGCAATCCGCAATAATAAATGTAGCTTTATTAAAATTTTCCAAAATGAAACGGCTAAGATCCTCTGTAGCAGTTTCTCTTTTGGTTGGCGTTCTTATAATCTTTGGCTGTAAAAAGGGAAACGAAGCTAACCCCGGTAACGGGAACAACAATCCGCCTCCTGCTCCAACACCTATTTCAAATCCCAATAACCCAAGCCCTGTCACTGCCTCAGTAGAAGGAATTGTAGTAAACGAAAATGAAAGCCCGTTAACGGCTGTTCTCGTCAGGTCTGGTAATAATACAACTACTACAGACCCAAATGGCCATTTCCGTTTCAATTCCATTCAGCTGGATAAATATGCCAGTATGGTATCGGTAGATCAACCTGGATATTATAAGGCTTATAAGGTTTTCCCTTCGAGAGATAATGGATTAAGTTTTATTAAGATCAAGTTGATTACTAAAACATTGGTAGGAACTATAGATGCATCCTCAGGAGGTGTGGCTACTTTGCCTGATAATTCACAGGTAAATATAAATGCAGGTTCTCTTATGGTTAAATCAGGCAATCAGGCCTATAATGGATCTGTAAAAATATATGCAACAACCATTGATCCTACTGCAGCTGATATAGGCGAAAGAATTCCCGGCAGCTTTCTGGCAGTGAATAAAGACAATCAGCGTGTAGTGCTTCAGTCATTTGGTATGATGAATGTAGTATTGGAAGGACAAAATGGAGAAGCATTGCAAATTGCTTCCGGGAAAAAAGCAACACTAAAATTTGCTATACCATCATCTGCAGCTTCCCAGGCTCCTGCAACTATTAAATTATGGTCGGTTAATGAAACCACAGGTGTATGGAATGAAGCAGCAACAACAGCAACCAAATCCGGTAATTTTTATTCAGGCGATGTAGATCACTTCTCTTCCTGGAATTGCGATATTCCGGATACCACAATTATTCTTTCATTCACATTACACAAGCCTGACGGAAAGCCATTAATGTTCAACCAGTTTAAGATAAGCCGGAATGATGGTGGAACCTGGGCTTCTCCCGGCTTTACCGATACAATTGGATTTGCCAGTGGTTCCGTTCCTGTAAATAAAGTATTAAAGCTGGAAGTTTTTAATAATTGTGCTCAAACAGTTTACCAGGAAGTAATAGGTCCATTTTCAAAAGATACCAACCTGGGTGTAAGAACCGTCATTTTAGGCTCTTCAGATACAGTTAATTTTTATGGCACAGTCACCAATTGTTCAGGTCAGCCTGTTACGAATGGATATGCGCAGATCTATTTTGAAAAGTTCTCTTATAACGCTCCTGTAACTAATGGGTCTTTTAGTTTAACATTGATCAAATGTCCCAATACAACTAGTGCTATTATTTTTGCGGTAGACAATGCCGGTGCTCAACAAAGTCAGTCTAAGACTATAACTGTAAATAGTAATAATGTAACTGTGGGCAACCTTCAGGCTTGTGGTATTGCCGGCGATCAGTTCATTAATTATAAAATTGATAATACAAATTATTCCTATGCGTCAAATCATCAGGGTGATACATTGGAAAGTTTTACTTTAGCTGACACCACAATTGGCATTTATGGAGAAAACTTTCAGACATATAATGCTATTTACATATTTTATGACGCTTCAACTACCGGACCTACTCCATTAACTGGCCTGGTAATAGATGGCAGGGAATGTGTTCTGGTATCTCCGATAACTGTTAATGTAACCAGCTTTGCCAATACCATTGGAGAATATGCTGCAGGTAATTTTACAGGTACCATAATAAAAGATTCAACGGGAACCCAACATACCATAACCTGCACCTTCAAAACCCGACGAGCGTTTTAAATCGTCACCCTTGTCAACTTGTCAACCTATCAACTGTGAACTGTCACTGTCAACTGTCGACTGTACCCCTTGTCAACTTGTCAACCCGTCAACCTGTCAACTTTCCCCCTCCCCTGTAACATTTTCACCATTCCGGTATCTAAAGGAAGATTGAATGGATTTTGAAGCAATATACAGGCAGTACTCACCAAAAATATTCAGGGTATGCATGGCCTAT
>JBJMLT010000185.1:0-3576 GCA_045805165.1 Flavisolibacter sp. | reverse complement strand
ATCAACTATCAACCTCCTTCTCCATCACACAAAATTCTAATCGCTGCGTTGGCACTCCAAATTGTGGGTTTACATCAAAAGGTAATATTGTTCCTGATTCATTGTACCCATTCCTCTTATACCATTCAATCAATTCCGTTCTGACAGAAATAACGGTCATTTCAATTTTGTTGCACGATTTTTCTTTTGCATAAATATCAGCAGCTTTTAACAATGATTTTCCAATTCCTTTAGCTTGCAATTCAGGCTTAACTGCCAGCATTCCCAGGTATAATGTATTTCCTTTTTTTTCAAGATATACGCAACCAATAATGGTTTCATTCTTATCTGTGCATTTTAGAATAATTGAATCCGCTTTCCCGAATTGTTTTAATAAAGTTAGTTTGTCAATCCTGTAACTGCCTTCAATAAGATTAGCTTCATGAGTCCAGCCTTGCTTTGCAGTTTCACCTCTGTATGCATTATTGACTAGGCGCATAATTCCATCAATATCATTCAATGATGCTATTTCGGTTTTAAACTCCATAAATAGAAAATAAAGATAATGCCTGCAGTTCCTACTACTCATCATAACCGACAAAAAGCAGCAAAGCACCGATAGCCGATAGCTGACAGCCGACCGCCGATAACACAAAAAGCCTCAAAAGAGGCTTTAAAATATCTTACAGTATAATAGTTGGATTTACGCGAGGCTGTTTACCAATACATAAAAGCTTACTCCCCAAAAAGCAAGGAATAATAATATCATAAAGATGGTACTGCTTAAATGAAATTTGTCATGAGTTTCATCCTTTGCCGCCACTATTAATCTTTGCAACGCCTGTTTCATAACATTTGATTTTAAATTCCTTTAATAGTTATTGTTAATCCTTATAATAGGAATAGTATGCCACTTTATTAATTTCTATGAATAATTCTTATTCTGTGTGAAAAATGTATAAGACTGTAGAACTGCTACCACACAGATGAGTAATTTTTAACCAACCTGCGATTTTTAGTGATTATCTTTCTCTTATTAAGCTTTCTCATTCGAGAAATGTTTTCAGCAATTCAGGCTTTTAACGCATATAAATTTGAGGAATGTATTCACGTCAGCAAGCTTCACAGTTAAGAAAGGAGTTTTGGACGGCTTTTGGACAATATATGGCTCCGGTAGTATCTTCGGAGGGAGAAAGGATAAACTGGATAAATTATAAAACGGGGGTTAAAGACGTTTATATTAAATTAGGAGCTAATCATAAAATGATATCAGTTTCCCTTCAATTCGCACAGAAAGACCCTGAAATGCAACAACTGTTTTTTGATCATTTAAGATCACTCGAAACCGTGTTGGCTGAAAATATTAAAAATGAATGGGTTTGGAGATTACACACTTATGATGAAAATGGCAAGTTGATAAGCGGGATTTTTAGTGAAAAGGAACACCTGAGTATTTTAAAAAAGGAAGACTGGCCAGAAATAATATCTTTTTTTAAGCCACGAATTATGGGGTTAGACCGTTTCTGGAATAATGTTAAATATGCTTTTCAGCCATTATAAGTTTATATAAATTATTATTTTAGGGTATTCTACGTCTATGAAATATATAATTATTCCCTGTCTTTTGCTATCAATGGTTTCGTTTTCACAGGATTGCAAGCTTAAAAAGGAAACAGACCCTTTCACTCATATAACACGATTAACAACCGGTTTTGTTCCATTTATATCTAAAACGGGAGTTCATTTTTCCTTATCCGTAGATGCCACTTCCTCGGATATTGATTTTTTCTTTTTGTTCCCGGGTGAATCAAAATGCTTTGATGAAGCTTCCACTGCTGTAGTGAATTATGAGGGTGACAGGCTAAAAGCCAATTTTAAAAATGCGGGCTCAATGAATTGTGAAGGTGCATTTCATTTTAACTTCAGGAATTTGACTGTAGCTCCTTCAGCATTGGAAAGATTAAGTCAAAAACGCATTAATTCTATTAAAATAACAGGAAGTAATAATACCGTTACCGAAGTAGCGCTCGATGATGAATATAAAAAGCTCTTTTTAAATATGGTAGCTTGTATTATTAAAGAATCAAAGTCATTGATCAGGCAATAATTATTCTTCACTCTCTACTATATCCCACGGAGATAGAGGCTTTTTATCTGATTCATTGTTCGTCGATTCTATATCTTCAAATCTGGCAAGGGTAGCATCATCTAATTGTGGTGGATTAGCCCCTACCTGTACGTTTCTTATATCTTCATCTGTTATTATGTCATCTTTATTCTTTAAATGCCTGTGAATAATCCTTTGAGTATCGCTTTCATGGGAATTATGCTTATTTGGTTTCTTTTTTCTTGACTGATCCCTGTTCATAAACTTTCTTTAGACTATAGAATTAAAAAGCTGTGCCAAAATATCCTTTTATTTATTATCCGTATGAATTTTAAGACTTTATGGCCCTTTCCAATCCCAAACAACTACATTCCATTCATCTGTTTCATCAATATGTACACTAATGGTTTTAAAGCCAATCTTTTCATGAGCTCGCCTGGATCGCAAATTGGAAGTCGAGATCTCGGTAATTAAAAGATCATATTGATTACTGAATGATTCTTTATGTTTTTTATATAATAATTCAAAAATGCCTTTACCTCTGTAAGGCTTATCTATACAAATCTGGCCCATACAATAAAACCGATAGCTTGAAAGATGCTTCCTATTGTATTTCAGGGATCCTACATGTTCCATCATTGCTTTAAGGTCTGAATGGAATTCACTTGCTTTAGTAGGTGTACTTAAAGCATAACCAATAACCCTATCATCTTCTTTAATGATAACACTGGGTAATAATTCATGCATTTGCTTAAGAAGTTCCAAAGAATAGAGCCATGTTACAAAGCCTTCCTCTTTTATTTCTTCAGCACTTAAATTGCCCTTTAAGTTTTGTTGGTTCAGTTGATGGATCTGGATTAATTCATCAATAGAAGATACCAATGTGGCATAGATCATAAACCAAGGTAACAAATGCAGAAATTCTTGAAACTTTTATCTTCTAACTAGCATCTTCATTCTGGACCCTATATTCACCGCGCTATTAGCTGGCTCATAACTAATGTACTGAATATTGTTTTCATCTTGCCACGTCAGCACTTTCTCCTGCTGGTTTGGCTGACGGAAAATAGTTTCAACCTTTACTAATTCTACATCAACCATTCTAACTTGTACTTGTCTTTCCATAGTGCAGCCGCCGAGGCTAACGGCCATAAGGAATAATAAAGTTTTCATTGTAACTTCTTTGAGTTTAGGTAATTTAATTGTTTCAGTAAGGACGGATAATTAAGCCAATTATTTCTCTGAAGACAAGTCGTTTATTACATTTTATACCATCAAAGTTTATTCCACTTCGATCTCATCATCACTTTAAATTTATAATAGTTAACCCCGGCATTAAATTGGTATAGTATAACAGTGAATGTAGCTTTAAAACTTAATTTATGCATACAGATAAAGATTCCAGAACACAATACGAAGAAGCAAATGACAGAACATCTGTAATGACAGAATTACAAAGATGTCTTAATGTATTGGAACAGGATGGTTAT
>JBJMLT010000184.1:0-4760 GCA_045805165.1 Flavisolibacter sp. | reverse complement strand
TGGCTGCTCATGCACCATGTGGTTGTGTACGGCTACTACTTCTATTCCGTTTTCTACCAAAGCTTTGATCACAGGTGCTACTTCACTTTCAACCATTGTAAAGTCTCCCGCCACAGCTGCCTTATCAGGAGTTCCCTGAAATGCTGCCCATGTATTGAAACCGAAGAATGTAGTAATAATAACTCCATGTTCAGTAAGCTTAATATCCGGTCTGCCAATAGTGTATTTATATACACCCTTACTCATTTCTGCTTTGTATCCGATAATTTCATCAAGTTTCTTGGTATCCAACGTATTTGGAACAGATTCAGTAGAAGCACTTCCTTTAGATGGATCGTTGCCTCTAACCTCTTTAATTTTTTCGAGCACTGCTCTTGCCTTTTGTGCTATCGCTTCTGTTGGTCCAATACCCCCAACATGCATGTACACAACATTGGGATGATTCCGAATGAAATGATTATGAATAGCGGAAATAGTTAAGCCCTGGTTTATCACTTCCTGTTGAACAGGTCTTAGATCGGTTTCAGTAAGCACAAGGTCTCCCATGATCATTGTTCCTTCATGAGCAGGAGTAAACGCAATCCAGGTTCCCAGGCCCATAGCAGGTATGATCTTGAAATCATCTACGGTAATACTTAGATCGTTTTGTGGAATGGTTATTTTATATTCTCCATTGTTGTATTTGCCTTTAACACCCGTTATTCTTTCAATAGCTAAAGTATCCAGGGCAACAAATTTCATTTTCGGGTGGCTCATATCTGCTTCGTTCATTTTTACCCTTTCCTGCGTGTATGCTGAAAAGCTAATAATTGAAGTCAAAATAAAAAAGAGGTATTTAGAAAAAGATATAGTTTTCATATCCATATATTTTAAGAGAGATAGTCAAATTTAAAAACAATTTGATAACTGCTATGAATAAATGAATGGATAGGAAACATTCTTCTGGACGGGCCACTACCTTACTTCGCTCGTAATAAGATCATTGAGTGCAGAAATATATAAGCAACCACCCAACTTTTCACCTTTTAATTTTCCTGCAGTTAAATTTACTATCCTCTGAATCCGAGCATCCAGGTTTCTTGAACGTATAGCCTCTGTTAATCTATATTGAACACATAGATCTTTTAATTTCAATTTCAGATCGTTAAGCAATGGTGCATGTCTTCGCATTTCACTCCATATTTCAAATTCTGCTACAAGTTCAGCAATAATGCTTTTTGCTTTTGGCACTTCTTCCAGGCGCATTTTTAATGTTTCATCTTTCAGTTTTGATAGCTCATCTATATTTACTAATTGTACATTGGATAATTTTCCTGTTTCTGAATCTACATTGTACGGTATCGAAAGATCTATAATAAGTTTTTCTCTTTCTCCCTTTACATCCTTGTTTAAAATAATAGGTGTGGAAGAACTGGTAGCTGTTAAAATAATGTCTGCTTTTTTTATTTCTTCTGAAAGCATATCTATTGTAGCACTTTTTAATCCCAAATCATTGGCTAGAGCATAAGCTTTTTCGTAAGACCTGTTTATAAGAGTTATATTTTTTGTTCCTAAATAATCAATTAAGTTTTTGCAAGTATTAATTCCAATTTTTCCTAAACCAAGCAATAATATATTTTTTGAAGAAGGGTTAGCTATGGTTCGTTTTATATATTGGACTGCAGCAAAAGAAACAGAAACAGTGCCTCCACTTAGCTTTGTATTATTTTTAATTAATTTGGAAGATTGTAATACATAATTAAACAGCCTTTCTGTGAATGATCCTAAAAAACCATATTCTTTTGATATCTTAACTGCATTTTTTAGCTGGCCAACAATTTCATAATCGCCTAATATTTGAGAATCCAGGCCAGCACCTACATAAAAAGCATGGTTTATTGCATCTATTCCTTTTTTATTGTAAGCTGATACTCTGAACCTTTCAGCATCCCCTATTGTTTCAGAGCATAATAATTCAATTAATTGCTGCCAATCTGAAGCAAATCCATAAATCTCAGTGCGATTACACGTGGAAAGTATAACTATTTCATCCAATCCCAATGTTGCTGACATTTTTAGAACGCGCTCATATTGTTCTTTGCTTACTGCATATTGCCCTCTTAAGGAAGCATCCGATTTTTTATAATTAATGCCTGCTACAAAAAACTTGGATATATCCTTATTATTCCTATGGTCCATTGAAACTGGTTATGATGTGGGTAAAAATAATTTTCCATTCTTAGCCTGAGCCAAACTATTGTCATTACAGGTATTGATATTTGTCATGTTTCATACTTTTGGGCTTTTATATAGCCTTACTGAATATCTGTTTTTCCTGTTTTTCTATTGTCAGATATAGATCGAATGCGCTGCAAATGTTTCGAATAAAATAGTGTCCTTGTGGGGTAATTGTTAAACCTTGCCTGTTCCATTTTACCAGGCCATCTTTTTCTAATTCAATTAGTTTTGGAAAACAATGTTCTTCTAGAATAGGTAGATCCTCCCTTTTAAATATTGTTATTCCTTTACAGTTGATATCCAGAATATACCGCCTGAATGAAATATCCGTATTGCTTAAAAAATATCCTTTTTGAACTGCCAGCTTCCCTTCATTTATGGCTAAATAATAATCATGAAGTGATTTCAAATTCTGTGCAAAAGCATTACCTGTATCACTTATGCTGGATACGCCAAGACCTAATAATAGTCCCGTATTCTGAGTTGTATATCCCATAAAATTTCGGTGAAGTTTGCCTGTTTTCCAAGCTTTAGACAGATCGTCTTCAGGTAAAGCAAAATGGTCCATTCCAATATCTATGTATCCATGCTTTATCAATAACTCTTTTCCCGTTTTATATAATAATAACTTTTCTTCCGCAGAAGGCAGGTGGCTTTCGTCAAATAATCGTTGACCTCTGCTTGTCCACGGCACGTGTGCATAGCTATAAAATGCTATTCTGTCTGGTTTTAATTCAATTACTTTATTAATCGTTCTTATAATGCTGGCCACGGTTTGTAGTGGTAAACCGTAGATCAGATCAAAGTTGACAGACTTGAATCCTGTAGCTCTTGCATTTTCAGTTGCTGCTTTTACATTTTCAAATGGCTGAATTCTGTTGATAATTTTCTGAACTTCAGGTTCATTATCTTGAACGCCATAGCTTATGCGCCTGAAACCAATATTATATAGAATTTTTAAATGATCAACTGTGGTATTATTGGGGTGACCTTCAATGCTGAATTCATGTTGGGGATGAATAATGCTCCTTTCCAGTATGAAGTCCAGCAGTCTTTTAAGATTGCGAGGAGAAAAAAAAGTTGGAGTTCCTCCACCTAAGTGGATCTCTCGGACCACCGGTAATTGTTTCATGTATTTGCAATAGATCTCCCATTCTTTTTTTATTGCTTCAAGGTATTGGTCCTCCACATTATGGTTTGACGTTATCTTTTTATTGCAACCGCAATAAGTACAAAGCGATTCGCAAAAAGGAAGATGGATATATATGGAGATTCCGGTTTTTTGATTTTCTTCATTAAATCTCTTTTCAAAAATATCTACCCATTTATTAATATCTATTTTTCCTTCCCAGTTAGGAACAGTAGGATAGCTGGTATACCTTGGAACTGGTTGATTGTATTTATTGATTAAAAGAGCATTTGCAAATTCTAATTCCATCCAACGAAAATAATAGCCGTCCAAATCATTGGAAATGATGACCGTTACCTCTTATAGGGATAAATATCAGGCTTTATCTTGTGAGTACTTCAATCTCAAAAGACTTGGTTTTACTTATTGTTATAAAAGGAATGACCTTAATCATATTTAATCCTGTAATTGGTCATAAACATCATTTTGTCTCACAAATACTTTTGCTTTCATAATTATATGTATGGAGGAAATTACTGTTCTTGAAAAAAAGAAGATAAGTTCAGACGAGCAATTCGACCTTGACTTTAAACCAAAAGGAGCCATTGCATTTTTTATTCTCTTGGTACTCTTAGGCCTGATTATCTGGTTTGGGATCTATTTTTTAATGCTTAAAAGAGTTTAAATATTTTCAATATGCTTACTATAGATTCTTCTGAAAAAAAAGTAGTTATCATAACAGGCGTTCTGCTTTCTCTATTTATATTTTCTATTTTATATGCAAGAGGTAAGAACAATGACTTGCCCGAATGCATACCTTTTGATAAAACCTATACAGAACCGAAGGTTGTAAAGCTCGACGAAAATACATACCAGGTTTTTGCAGTTGCACAGATGTGGCAATTCCAACCTTCACAAATTTCTATTCCTGCAGGTAGCGAAGTTGATTTTTTTCTAACATCCAAAGACGTTATACATGGTTTTAACATTTATGAAAAGAATGTAAACCTTATGGCTGTTTTCGGGAATATAAATAAAACAACTGTAAAATTCGAAAAGCCCGGTGTATATAAAATTACCTGTCATGAATATTGTGGTATTGGACACCAGAATATGCAGGCTGAAGTAATTGTAAATAATGCACCTGCCAAATAATATAATTAAGACTTATGCAAATTAGCAGATCATTGAAAAGACTTATTTATTGGGAACTCGGTATTCCAATTGCATTATTAACGATTGGTATTTATCATGGCCTTATGCAAACGGTTTACCGTTCAGGACTAATTCATCAAACCAGTTTTGCACATTTGGATTATTATCAGGGATTGACACTCCATGGTGTAATCAATGCTATTGTTTTAACAACTTTTTTTGCTGTTGCTTTTGGGCACGCAACCATTTCCTTTTATTT
>JBJMLT010000183.1:0-3329 GCA_045805165.1 Flavisolibacter sp. | reverse complement strand
GCATTTCGGATAAATAAATCTATTACCATCATACCGTTGCAAGCCATTCGATGTACCAATCCAAATAAATCCTTTATTATCCTGTGTGGTACATTTAATATTGTTTGTTGAAAGTCCATCATCAGAAGATAATCTGCAAAAAACATTTTTTCCCTGGGAAAAAGAGGTAAGTGGAAAAACTATAAAAAATAATAAAGTATGAAATATAATAGGTAAGCAGGTAAAGAAACGAATTCCCATTAATGTAAAAGAAGGATGACTCTTTCGTATCATATGAAACAGTTGACCTTCCTAATTAGTTAGTTAAATGAAGTCGCAAATGTCGTTACATATTAAATATGGCTTATAACATGAATATGTGATAAGTTAAAATAAATTTATCTGAATTTGAATTTTGCCAGGTAGAATATCAAACATTTTTAATCTCTGAGATCAAATCCTGCAGCACTTTTTTGGCATCTCCAAACAGCATAGAGGTCTTAGGTTGAAAGAACAGATCATTCTCAATACCTGCATAACCTGGTTTCATGCTACGCTTATTTACAATGATTGTTTTGGCCAATTCCACATCAAGAATAGGCATACCATAAATCGGAGAAGAAGAATCTGTTTTAGCAGCAGGGTTAACAACATCGTTTGCTCCTAATACTAAAACTACATCTGTAGTACGGAATTCTTCATTAGCCTGTTCCATTTCAAGCAATTTTTCATAAGGCACATCTGCTTCAGCAAGCAATACGTTCATATGGCCTGGCATGCGGCCTGCAACAGGATGAATAGCATATTTTACTTCAACACCTTTAGATTCCAGTAATTTTTCCATCTCATGACAAGCATGTTGGGCCTGGGCTACCGCTAAACCATATCCTGGTACGATCATTATTTTGTTTGCATAGGCCATTACCATGGCTGCATCGCTCAGGCTAATTTCCTTATAAGCACCTTGTTCTTTTGAAACTGAAGCTATGTTCTTGTTCCCACCAAAAGATCCAATTAGTACATTAGCTAAGGAGCGATTCATTGCCTTGCACATTAAAATTGTAAGCAAAGTACCTGCGGCACCTACCAGAATACCTCCGGTAAGCATTACTTTATTTTCATAAAGAAATCCACCACATGCCGCTGCAACTCCGGTAAAAGAATTTAATAATGAAATAACCACAGGCATGTCTGCCCCACCGATTGGTAAAACAAATAAGACCCCATAAACAAGTGCCAACAGAAAAATCAAGTAGAAAAATCCTTTGGGAGTAGTTAAAGGCTGAGAAATTATTATTATTGAGATTACGATAGCAGACAATAACAGTAACAAATTAATCAGGTGCTGTCCCTTAAATGCGTAATCTTTTATTCTTCCATTCAATTTTGCCCATGCAATAATTGAACCTGCAAAAGAAATAGAACCTATTATAAGTCCTAAAAAAATAGTAATAAGCATTCCGGGATGAACATGCAATCCTTCACTTAGAACTGAAACATCGTTCGGATCAGAAACTTTAATAATAAAATTTTCCCTGCTGAAATGATCAAATTCTATAATGGATATCAAGGCTGCGCATGCACCACCCATTCCATTAAAAAGGCTAACCATTTCGGGCATGGCCGTCATCTTTACTTTTTTAGCAGCCAGCAGTCCAATGATTCCTCCAATTAAAAGTCCGGAAAATATCCACCCATAATTATGCAATCTTTGTCCTGTATATCTGTCCTGATAAATGAAAATAGTTCCGAGGATTGCGAGTGTCATTCCACCAGCTGCTATTAAATTGCCCTTCCGCGCAGTTTCCGGATGGGATAACATTTTTAATCCAATAATGAAAGTAACAGATGATATTAAATATATTATTGTAAGTACGCTGGGTTCCATTTATACTATTTCTTCTTTTTTGATTTAAACATTTCCAGCATTCTATCCGTAACAACAAATCCACCAACCACATTTAAAGTACCCAGAACAACGGCAAGAAATCCCAAGGCCAAAGCCAGGTAGTTATTATTTTCTGCCCGGCCCATTACAATTATAGCACCAATAATTACTACACCATGTATAGCATTGGCGCCACTCATTAAGGGAGTATGCAATACGCTTGGTACACGGCTAATAACTTCAATTCCAACGAATATCATGAGAATGACTATATAGATCATTTCATGATTAAAAGAGATCCAGGTCGCAATATTATTCATTAAGTAAATTTTTTAGATCAATATTTGTCCAACCTTTTCATGAATTACTTCTGCATTATGTGTAATGCAACTGCCTTTTACCAGATCATCATTCCAATTAAGGTTCAGATTACCTTCCTTGTCTGTAATAAGCTGTAAAAAATTGAGAATATTCTTTCCGTAAAGCTTGCTCGCATCGAAAGGCATAGTAGCAGGCAGATTACTATTGCCAATGATCTTTACTCCTTTATGCACGATCGTTTCATTATTTTTTGTAAAAGGAGTATTGCCGCCTGTAGCTGCAGCAATATCAATTATTAGTGAGCCGTTTCTCATTTTGTTCATCATTTCCTCTGTAATTAATATTGGTGCTTTCTTACCGGGGATCTGAGCTGTAGTGATAACGATATCCGCTTTTGCAATACTTTCTGCAATACGGTCCTGCTGCTTTGTTTTATATTCTTCTGTTTGTTCTACCGCATATCCTCCTGCTTTTGAAGCATCTGCTGCTCCCTCCACTTCTACAAATTTTGCTCCGAGGCTCATCACTTCTTCCTTTACGCCTGGGCGTGTATCAAATACTTCAACCACAGCGCCTAGTCTTCTTGCCGTTGCAATAGCCTGAAGTCCTGCCACTCCAGCACCCAAAATCAATACTTTGGCAGGAGCAATAGTTCCTGCTGCGGTCATAAACATGGGAAAATAACGCGGATAAACTGATGCAGCCAGAATAACCGCTTTATAACCTGAAATATTTGCCTGTGAGCTTAATACATCCATGCTTTGAGCGCGTGTGGTACGAGGCAGCATATCGAGGCTAAATACTGTAAGACCGGCCTTTACCCATTGTTTTACCAATTCTGCATTATATAATGGCTGATAAACTCCAATTAATACTTTTGAAGCATCCGGGATAATATGAACAGGAGGATGAATATTTAAAATGATGGTACTTTTTGAAATAATTTCTTCAGAAGAAGTAATTTTTGCACCTGCAGTTAAATAATCATCATCAGAAACAGATGCAGAAATACCGGCGCCAGATTCTACCAGTACTTCAATACCTTTCTTTTTTAGCTGGGATACGGCTTCCGGTAATAAAGAAACCCGGGTTTCAGATTGAGGGTCTTTAAGAATACCTACAGTCATGTGTTCCAATTTAG